>CAMGAL010000103.1 GCA_946007445.1 uncultured Mediterranea sp. | reverse complement strand
CCCTTGTCATCGGGATTCATACGGCCCATGCCGATGAACTCATCCCATGAGATACCCAACAACTGAGGATAACCGCTCATATACTTGCCAAAGAGACCTTCGTCGAAATAGTCGTGTCCTGCAGGTACGGGAGTATGAACTGTATAGAGAGAAGAGGCACGCACCAGCTCCAGAGCCTGGGTGAAGCTCTTACCCTCACGTACGAAGTCTACCAAGCGCTGAACGTTGCACAGGGCAGCATGACCCTCATTACAGTGATACACATCCTTCTTGATGCCAAGCTTCTGCAGCATCAGCACACCACCGATACCGAGCAGAATCTCCTGCTTGAGGCGGTTCTCCCAGTCACCACCATAGAGCTTGTGGGTGATGGGGCGGTCGAACTCGCTGTTGCGCTCGTTGTCGGTGTCGAGCAGGTAGAGCGAGATGCGGCCTACGTTGACGCGCCACAGGTTGGCATGTACGTAGTAGTCAAGATAGGGAACATCAACCACCACCTGATTGCCCTGCTCGTCGAGCACGGGGTCAATGGGCAGCTGGCCGAAGTTCTGGGCCTCGTAGTTGGCCACCTGCTGACCGTCCATCGAGAGGGTCTGCGTGAAGTAGCCGTAGCGATAGAGGAAGCCGACGGCGCAGAGGTCTACGTTGCTGTCGGAAGCCTCTTTCAGGTAGTCGCCGGCCAGTACGCCCAGACCGCCTGAGTATATCTTAAGAACATGGTTCAGACCATATTCCATGCTAAAGTAGGCCACTGAGGGACGGTTCTTGTCGGGCTCCACGTCCATGTAGACGCGGAACTTGGCATAGACATCCTCCATGCGGCGCAGGATGACTTTGTCAGTAGCAAGCGCTTCGAGTTTGGCATAACTCATGCGTTCCAGCAGAAGAACGGGGTTCTGGCCCACTTCCTTCCACAAGGCAGGATCGAGGTCACGGAACAGCTCGGTGGCTTCGTAGTTCCACGACCACCAGATGTTGCGTGCCAATTCAGACAATTTCTCCAGTTCGGCAGGAATGTGTGAACGTACATTCACATCTTTCCAATTCGGAGTGTTTACATTACTAACTTTAATCTTCATTGTATTATTACGTGTTGATTAATAATTTCCATTTGCTTTTATTGGTGGGTTTATTCGGTAATCTGCTGACGCTTCATAGCGTGGCGCAGAGCCACATCATAGGCCTCTTCGTAGTAGCGGATGAAGTGCTTCCACAGAGCCTGCTCGGCCACCTTGCCGGCACGGCGGCGTATCTCCTTCACCTCGGCGGGTGACTTCAGCGAGAAGTCCACGATGGTGTCCTTGATGCCGTCGGCCACCTCGGAGTAGTTGTAGTCCGAGCGGTGGAGCACCTGCACGCCGTCGTCCATGCCGTGCTGGTTCTTCAGGCTGTTGACCCAGAGGCCAAATCCGGCCAGGTCTGTCGTGATGGTGGGCACCTTGAAGGCCACACTCTCCAGCGGGGTGTAGCCCCAGGGCTCGTAGTAGGAGGGATAGACGCTGAGGTCTTCGCCCAGAATGACGTCGTAGTAGTGCTTGTTGAGGATGCCGTCCTTGCCGTCGAGGTAGCAGGGCACGAAGATGACCTTCACCTTGTCCTCCTTGCGGTTGCCCATGCCGAGGTACTTGAGCATGTCGAGCACCTGGTCGTGGGTCATGTTGTGCAGCCAGTGGGTGATGAAGGGGCACTCCAGGGGGGTGTCGAACTGCTCGCGGCTCTGCATACGCTGCAGGAGGTCTTCGCGAGGATCGCCTACCCAACTGGGCACATTGACAAAGGCCAGCACCTTCTTCTTCAGGTCGCGCGAACGGTTGAGCCGGTTGAGCGACTCCAGGAAGACGTTGATGCCCTTGTTCTTGAACTCGTAGCGTCCGCTGGTGCCTATGATGAGGGTGTCGTCGTCCAGATGGTCGCCCAGCAGCTTGTTGGCCACCTGCAGCATCAGGGCACGGGCACGCTTGCGCTTGTTGGTGAATGTGGTACCCTTGGGCACAAAGTCGTCCTCAAATCCGTTCATCAGCACCACATCGGCGCTCTTGTCCAGCAGCTCCTTGCACTCGGTGTTGGTAATCTCGCTCACCGTGGTGAAGCAGTCTACGTGATGGGCCGTCTGCTTCTCGATGGAGTGCTTGGACTCCATGTTGAGCTCGCGGGCCATCTGGTCGCCGTTGTAGGCAAAGAGGTAGTCGTAGAGCGGCTTGTTGTTGCCGGCGATGGAGCGTCCTATCGAGGTGGCATGGGTGGTGAAGATGGTGGCGATGGCGGGCACTGTCTGCTGCAGGTAGAGCGCAGCCATACCGGTCATCCACTCGTGGGCCTGGAAGACGACGCGGTCGTTCTCCGTGAGGTTATAGCGGTAGAAGCTCTCCACCACCTTGCCGGCGGCAATGGCAAACATGGAGGCCTCGTCATAGTCGCCGTAGGCGTGGAGCGAATCGACTTGGTAGTGCTCCCACATCCAGGCGTAATAGTCGTTTTTCTGCTGAAAGAAAGGCTGGAAGTCCACCAGAATGACAATGGGGTTTCCAGGGATATTCCAACGGCCCACACGGACCGAAAGATGGTCTTTTTCAATGGCATGTCGGCGCCACTCGGCACAGAGGTTATCCGATTCGACGAACAGGGGGTTCTCTTTACCTATCCAAAAGTCAGGCCCGATGAAGATGATCCTGTCGCGGAACTTTGTTTGCAATGTATATGCCCGGGTAGACAAAACTGTATAGATACCTCCTACCTTATTGCACACTTCCCAGCTCGCTTCGAAGACATAGTCGGGGGCCAATAAATCTGAAATCATACTTGTAACGTTATCAATATTTTCTAAAGCGCTGCAAAATTACACATTATTCTTTGAAAAATAGCATTTTAATTGTAAAAACTACCCGAAATCATTAAATCTTACGTTCAAGGGGGTGTTCTACACCTATTTATATGACATACATGCTATCTGCAGTTGGCAATACGAGAAAAAAAGAGAGGGTGTGCGTCAAAAAACGCACACCCTCGGAGGTCAAATCAGCCGGAATGCCTTATACCAAGAAGGTAGCTACCAGCGCCAAGATGGCGTAGAACTCCGGCAGAGCGGCATAAATCATGGTGTTGGTCTGTACATCGTGACCCTGAGAGAGGCCCAAGATACCATTGGCACACACCTGACCCTGACGGATGGCCGAGAAGAGGCATACCAAGCCGACACCGACACCTATGCCAAACCAGAGCAGGCCATTGTCGGCCACCTTACCAAAGTGAAACAGGAAGGCCAGGAAGCCATACAGACCCTGTGTAGCGGGCAGTGCCGAAAGAATCATGTAACCCGACGACTTGGAAGGGTCCTTACGCAATGCACCTTCGGCGGCGTTACCAGCAATGGTGGTACCATAGCAACTTCCTATTCCAGCCAGGGCCAACATCAGACCCATGCCCAAATAACCTAATAATTCGTTCATAATGTTTTGTTTTTAGATTTTTATTATTATTGTTTTTATTGTTTCTCTGTTATTTCTTGAAAGGTTTGTACTCCATGCCCTTGCCTTCGTAGCCGGCGTTCTTGAAGTACTCCACAAACGTCAGACGGAGCGGATGGACGAATGCACTGAGGCACGACATGGCGATGTTCAGCGTATGGCCCACAAGGATAATCAGGCCAAAGCCTATCCAGCCGAACACCAGGCCCACGCCTTCGCGGCCATCGACCACCATCAGCGCCAGGGTGTTGAAGGTCTGGCCCAGCATACCGCCGGCCAAGCCCAAGGCGAACAGACGGATGTAGGAGAGCACATCGCCCAGCAGGCCGGAGGCCATGTTGTAGGTGTCCCAAAGGCCGGCTCCTACGTTGACCAGCACATTGCGGTGGAGGTTGTTGAGTAGGTAGATGCCCACTGCGGCCAAACCGCCTACGCCGATGAACGCCCACTTGGACACCTCGGCCGGGATGACACTGAGGAACGAGAGCGTGCCTACCACCACACTGCCTACCACCAGCAGCCACCAGCCCCAGGCACTGAGCGACTCCTTGAAGCCGTAGAACACGGTGCTGTTGATGGCCTTCACGGTCATGGCGATGGAGATGTGTACCACGCCGATGCCCAAGGCCAAAATCATCTGCTTGTCGTAGGTAGAGCCGAAGAGCTCCACATCGCCGGCAATGATGAACTGCTTGATCTGCTCAGGCAGGTCGGACTGCAGCAGGCTCATGCCGAAGAAGGTGCCCAGAATGGCTCCAAACACGGTGGTGAAGATGCCCAACGTGATGACCAGATTCATCATGCCGGCCAGGTTGGCGCTCATCTTCTTCTTCAGATAGAAGCCCAGCAGAATCAGTATCAAGCCATAACCGGCATCGCCCATGCAGAACGCAAAGAAGAGCGAAAAGAAGGGGGCCAGGATGGGCGTGGGGTCGAAGTCGGTCGAACTGGGCATACCGTACATCTTGGTCAAGACCTCGTACATACGCACAAAGGCGTTGTTCTTGAACTTCACCGGAGCGGCATCGTCGCGCGTGGCCTTGCGGATTTCGTAGTAGATGCCCTCGCGCTCCAACATGTCGCACACCTGTGCCTCGTTCTCCTCGGGCACCCATCCCTCCAGAAGCAGGACAGCTCCTTCGGCCATAGGCGCGCTGCTGAGTTTCACCTTGAGCAGGTCGATGTCGCTCTCCAGCTCGGCGCAGCACTGCTCCATGCGGAGGGCGTTGGCCTGGCAGTAGCGGTCCAGCTCGGCCTCGGTACGTCCAATCTCCTCCTCACAGGCCTGCCGTTTCTCACTCAGTTCTTGCCAGCTCAGGGCCGGCAAGCGGAGGGGCTCGATGTCGAGCTGCACAGGCTGCGGGGTGACGGTGACAAAGTAGATCCGAGGCCCGTCCTCGCTGATGCGCACCGCACCGGCATTCTGTTCCCAGGCTTCGTCATACTCCTTCTCCGTGCAGACGTAGAACTGCATGTACCATCCGGCCTGCTCCAGCTCCTGGATGCGCCGCTGGTCAAACTGTCCCCAGGGCTCCAGCTGCTCCATCTCCTTGCCGATGGCAGGCAGTTGTTGCTGCAGCTCCTGGATGTGGGCCTGCAGCTGCTCGTAGCCGTTCACCAAGGTGTCAGCCGCAGTAGGCTGTCCGGCAGGAGCAGCCTCTGCCCCACCCTTCTGCACACGCGCCTGCATAGCGGACAGCGTCTGACGGTAGAGCGTGCGCTTCTGCAGGAACTCCGTGAGGCGGGCATCCATCTCGCCGGACTGACGTTCGACGATGTGCACCACGCCCAGCTCGCGCAAGCGCTGCAAGAAGGTTTCATACTCTTTATGATAGACCAAAAAGGTCAGTTTCTTCATTCTTGAAATCATGCTTCAGCCTCCTTCCTTTTCTCTTGGTGGGACTTCATAATCTTCTGCGACGATTTCGACAGGTTTTCCTCGTCCTCCATGAAGCGCTTGATCTTGCGGACGGCATCCTGATAGCCGGGAATCTGCACCTTCTCAAAAAGATTCACCTTCTGGGTGGTCTTCTTGCGGGCATGTTCCAGCAGCGCCAGTTTGGCGTCTACAAATTCCCGTTCGATGGCCGTATGGGCCAGCTCCTTGAGAATCTGCAAGCCATCCGCATACCACTTGGGCTGATTGAAGAGGCTGTAAGGCCGCACGTCGAAGTCGATGCTCTCCAGCACGGGAATCCTCACGCCGGCAATCTTCTTCACGTTGAGATGGACATCGCACACCTTGATGAGCGAAGCATCAAATTCGTTCCACAGGGCGAACTGTGCTTCGTAGGCCTGGATGTCGCGTTCCAGCCTGGCCTCCAGCTCCGCAGCGTCGCTCTTGCAGCGCTTCACTTCCATACGCAGGGCACTCTCCTTGTTCTTGATGATCGGGAGGGTGCGCACGCGCACTTTCAGCTGCTTCTCAAGCTGCTGAAGCGAGGTTTTGTTATATTGAAACTTGATAGCCATAAGCGTTCACGTTCCTTATTGGGCAGCTTCCTTCGGCCAGTATTGGTCGACAAATTCCTTCTTGATGTTCACCTCTTCCGGACGGAAATACTGGCCGAACAGGCTCCACGCCACATCCAGCATCTCGGTGGTATCCAGGTTGACATCGATGGCCAGCAGCTGGTTGGAGTAATCCTTGGCGAAGGCCAAGGTACGCTCGTCGTAATTGGTCAGGTCGAAACCGTTCTCCAGCTTCGTCTTGGCGTTGGCGGCATCGGCATACAGACGCACAGCGGCATTCATCACTTGCGGATGGTCTTTGCGGGTCTTCTTGCCGGTGACCAACTGCTTCAAGCGCGAGAGCGAGCGGAAGGGGTCTACGATGACCTTACCGATGTCGCTATCGCGACGCAGGAAGAGCTGACCCTCGGTGATGTAACCCGTATTGTCAGGCACAGCGTGCGTAATGTCGCCACCGGACAGGGTAGTCACGGCGATGATGGTGATAGAACCTCCCGAGGGGAACTGCACGGCCTTCTCGTAAATCTTGGCCAGGTCGGAGTAGAGCGAACCGGGCATGGAGTCCTTCGAAGGAATCTGGTCCATACGGTTGGACACAATGGCCAGGGCATCGGAGTAAGAGGTCATGTCGGTGAGGAGCACCAAGACCTTCTCGTTCTTCTCGACGGCAAAGTACTCGGCAGCCGTCAGTGCCATATCAGGAATCAGCAGTCGTTCTACGGGAGGATTCTCGGTGGTGTTCATGAAGCTGACGATGCGGTCGAGGGCGCCTGCGTTGGAGAACACATTCTTGAAGTAGAGGTAGTCGTCGTTGGTCATACCCATACCGCCCAGGATAATCTTGTCCGTCTCGGCACGCAGGGCCACGTTGGCCATCACCTGGTTGAAGGGCTGGTCGGGGTCGGCAAAGAAGGGAATCTTCTGACCGGACACCAAGGTGTTGTTCAAGTCGATGCCTGCAATACCGGTAGCAATCAGTTCGGAGGGCTGCTTACGGCGAACGGGATTCACCGAAGGACCGCCGATTTCCACCTCCGTACCCTCGATAGCGGGTCCGCCATCGATGGGATCGCCAAAGGCGTTGAAGAAGCGTCCGGCCAGCTGCTCGCTGACACGCATCGTCGGGGCTTTGCCCAAGAAGACCACTTCGGCATTGGTCGGAATGCCTTCAGTACCCTCAAACACCTGCAGCGTCACGTCGTCGCCTGCCATCTTCACGACCTGAGCCAGCTTGCCATTGACCGTAGCCAACTCATCATACCCCACCCCGGTGGCTTTCAACGAGCAAGTCGCCTTGGTGATCTGGGTAATCTTCGTATATATCTTTTGAAATGCTTTTGTTGCCATGAAGTAAATTTCAATTAGGGATTATATATTGCTGAATTCATGCTCTGCGTTCGTCAACCAATGCTTCCAGCTGTTTGCGGAACTCCTCGTAAGCCT
>CAMGAL010000102.1 GCA_946007445.1 uncultured Mediterranea sp. | reverse complement strand
CCCCTGTGGCACTGGCTCATGCCGTGCTCAGCGAGAGCGAGATGCGTTCGGGATGTGTGTTGGTGGACTTCGGTGCCGACACCACCACCGTGCAAGTCTACAAAGAGAACATCCTGCGTCACCTGGCTGTCATCCCGTTGGGAGGCAACACCTTGACGCGCGACATCGCTACCCTGCAGATGGAGGAGACCGATGCCGAATACCTGAAGCGGCATCACGTCAACTTGGTCTATAGCGAACCCGACGAACCGGCTGCCGAGGGCGATAGTCAGCCTGTGGCCGAGCCGATGGTCGATTTGCCCGATGGCCGTCGTGTGGCACTCGCCTTGCTTTGTGAGGTGGCAGCCGCGCGTATGGACGAGATTCTGGCCAATGTCAACCGTCAGATCGAGCTTTCGGGCGTGGATGTCGATATGCTCTTTGCCGGCGCTATCCTGACTGGTGGCGGATCTGTCCTGCCCGGTCTGGCTGAGGCTTTCAGCCGGATGTGTCGCCTGACACGCGTCAAGTGCGTCAACGAGGCCCATCTGCCCTTGCAAGGATGTACCGACTTGCTGCCCGGCGAAGGCTCTCCCATGCCTTGCACCCTGCTGGGTCTGCTGCTCGACGGACGGGACAACTGCTGCCGTCCCAAGGCACCCGAACCTGTCGCACCTGCCCCTGCTCCAGCCCCGGCTCCTGCCCCTGCCGAAGCCGCAGGCCACACCGCCGACATCTTCCAGGACGATCCGGATGCCCAGCCCCAAAAGCCCGCTGAGCCTCAGAAGCCTGCCGAACCTCAGAAACCCAGTAAACCGAGACCTTCCAAGTCGAACAGTGGAGGCTTCTTTGGCGACCTGTGGAAAAAGGTGGCGAATGAGGTATTTTCTGCCGACGACGAGATGAAGAACAATTAAACCACTCACTCAAAAACTCATCCACTCATATATGGACTCAATCGTACAATTTGATTTTCCTACCGATTCACCGAAGATTATCAAGGTGATAGGAGTAGGCGGTGGCGGTGGCAATGCCGTCAACCACATGTATCGTGAAGGTATCCACGACGTAGCTTTCGTGGTGTGCAATACCGACCGCAAGGCCCTTGAGGAGTCGCCCGTGCCCGTCAAGTTGCAGCTGGGCCGTGAAGGTCTGGGTGCCGGCAACCGTCCCGAGCGGGCACGTGAGGCTACGGAAGAGAGCATCCAGGAGGTGCAGAACATGCTCTCCGACGGCACCAAGATGGTGTTTATCACGGCCGGTATGGGCGGTGGCACCGGCACGGGTGCCGCACCCACCATTGCTCGCATTGCCAAGGACATGGACATCCTGACCGTGGGCATCGTCACCATCCCCTTCCGCTGGGAGGGCGACAAGAAGATAGACCAGGCCCTCGATGGCGTGGAGGAGATCAGCAAGCACGTCGACGCTCTGCTGGTCATCAACAACGAGAAGTTAGGTGAGATTTATCCCGACCTCTCGGTACCCACTGCCTTTGCCCGGGCCAACGACACCCTGCTGGTGGCTGCCAAGAGCATTGCCGAGATTATCACCATGCGTGGCATCATCAACCTCGACTTCAACGACGTGAAGACCGTCATGAAGGACGGAGGCGTGGCCATCATGAGTACCGGCTATGGCGAGGGCGAGACGCGCGTCAGCGAAGCCCTGCGTCAGGCACAGCACTCCCCGCTGCTCAACAACAACGACATCTTCAACTCGCAGCGCGTCTTGCTCAACATCACCTATAGCCCCGACAACACGCTGATGATGAGCGAGATGGAGGAGGTGAAGGAGTTTATGAACCGCTTCAACCGCGACTTCGAGACCAAGTTCGGTCTGGCCGAAGACCCCTCGCTGGGAGCCCAGGTCAAGATTACCCTGCTGGCCACCGGCTTCGGCATCCGCGATATCCACATGAAGGAGATGGATACGCGCCTCGACCAGCGCGACCGTCAGGCGCAGGTCGAGCAGCAGCAGCGTGACGAAGAGTTCGAGGCCCGTCAGCATCGCCGTGAAATCTACTACGGCACCGCCGGCCAGCGCACGCATCGCACCATCCGTCGCCGCCACCTCTTCCTCTTCGACCCCTCCGAGCTGGACAACGACGAACTCATTGCCCGCGTCGAGCACTCACCGGTCTACCTCCGCGAAAAGTCTGCCCTCGAGGCACAGCGATCCACGCCTCCTGCCGCGTCGCACGAAGCGCCTGCCGCCGGCTCCGAGACCCCTTCCGAAATGATTTCCTTTTAATTAAAAAACGTTATGGCACTATTTGATACTGTAAGCAAAGACATTATGGCCGCTATGAAGGCCCACGACCGTGTAGCCCTCGACGCGCTGCGCAATCTGAAGAAACTCTTCCTCGAAGCCCGCACCTCACCCACCAGCAACGGTGAGCTCAGCGATGAGGAGGCCATCGCCTTGGTACGCCGCTTGGTGAAGCAGGGACGCGACTCCGCTGCCCTCTATACCGAACAGGGGCGTGCTGACTTGGCGCAAGACGAATTGGCACAAGTCGAAGTCATGGAGCGCTACCTGCCCCGCCAGCTCAGCCAGGAAGAGCTGGATCAGTTTGTCAGCCAGTTGATCAGTGAGTTGGGAGCCACCTCCATGCGCGACATGGGCCGCGTCATGGGACAAGCCACCCAGCGTCTGGCCGGTCAGGCCGAAGGCTCGTTGGTAGCCGCCACGGTCAAGCGGATGCTCAGCTAATAGAGCAGTTCTTTCAGCACCGCTTCACTCTTCAACCCCTCAGGACGGAAGCCCGGTACGTGCAGCGCATAGTACCGGGCTATCAGTTCCATGCACTCGGCTCTCTGCTTGCGGTTCATGGTGAGCAGATGGAGCGACCGAGGCCCGATGCGTGTACAGAGCAGGTGCAGCACAGCGGCCTGCCGGGCATCAACCCTATGCAGTGTGGGACCGGCAGCGGGCGGCACGAAGCACCCCTCTTGCAGGTCAAACTCCATGCCCTCCTTGTAGCCCTCCATGCTGGGAGCGATGCCCAGACGGGCGGTAAGCCCCGTGAGCAGCAAGATGTGGGCGTTGGCCGCCGCTTGAGACGGCAGTTCGCTGTCCAGCCACTGAAGTGCCTGGCTCAAGTAGCCATAGAGTGCCGGGTTTGCTCCCTCCTGAGCCAATACGCGGGCAGCGAACTCAGCCATATACATCGCCACCGCCCTCTTGCAGGGGTCGTAGGGCAGCGACCGATAGGGACGCACCTGCCTGGCTTGCCGTAGCAGGGCATATCCTTTGGGCTTTGTCTCTATCTCCACCTCTATCTCGGCAGGCACCTGAGCCAGCACACGCCGCAGGTTCTGTCGTGTACGGCTTCCCCCTGTGCGGGCCGTCAGGCTCATCCCACCCCTTTCCAGCGTGTAGAGGTTGACTATCAGGGTGTCTTCTGTGTATCTGGTGGTGCCCAACAGCACACCGTGCAGTGTCTCTTGCATACCTATTCTACTATTTTAACGGCAAAAATACGATTATCCGCCGTAAAAGTCCTATTTTCGCTGCAAAAATCAAAACCAAATCACTACGACATGCAAATTCGCGTTATCAATCGTTCCCGACACCCGCTGCCCGGCTACGCCACCGCCCAGTCGGCCGGCATGGACCTGCGGGCTAACCTGACCGAACCCCTTACCCTGCAACCGCTGCAACGCGCAGCTGTGCCTACAGGACTTTATATCGCTCTTCCCGATGGCTACGAAGCCCAGGTGCGTCCGCGCAGTGGGTTGGCTCTGCGCCACGGCATTACAGTGGCCAATGCCCCGGGCACCATTGATGCCGACTATCGGGGAGAGGTGTGTGTCTTGTTGGTCAATCTCTCCGACCAACCGTTTGTCATTGCCGACGGCGAGCGCATTGCCCAGTTGGTCGTGGCTCGCTACGAGCAAGTGGGCTGGACGGAGGTAGACGAGTTGGATGCCACCCAGCGTGGTGCAGGAGGTTTCGGTCACACCGGCCGTTGACAGCAGACAGAAAGGAGATGACGCCCTCATGAAACACCTCTTTCTCACTGCCACCACCTGCCTCTGGCTGCTCTGTCTTGCCTTGCTCACTCCCCAGTCGGTGCAGGCGGTGCATCCGCTCTACGACTACTTCTACATCGAAGCTCAGCGCCAACGCCAGCTGCAGCATTACGACGTGGCCTACAGCCTGCTGCAATACTGCCTGCAGCTGCAGCCCGATGCCCCCTCGGCGCTCTACGACATGGCGCTCTGTCAGCTCATGCTCCGTCAGACTGAGCAGGCTGAGGCTCTGCTGCAGCGGGCAGTCCGGCTTGACCCCTCCTGCTATTGGTATGCCCGCACCCTGGGCGTGCAGTTGCAGCAGCACGACGACCTGCAGCCTGCCATCGACCTCTGGAAGCAGATGTCACTCCGCTTCCCCGGCAAGGCCGAACCCCTCTATGCACTGGCCGACCTCTACACTCGTCAGGAGCAATACCCCGAGGCCATTGCCACCCTGCAGCACATGGAGCAGCTCAGCGGACCCAGCGAGGAGATCAGCTCGGAGCAGATTCGCCTCCACCTTCTGGCCGGCCAGCAGGAGGAAGCGCTGGCTGAGGCCGAGCAGCTGGCTCGCCTGCATCCAGGCGACTTGCGTCTGACGGTCCGTTTGGCCGACACGCAGTTGCAATGCGGCCACGACACCGAGGCACTGCGCCTCTATCGTCAGGTGCTGGACTCCGAGCCTCTGCAACCCCAGGCCCGTCTCTCCCTCATGGCATACGAGGCAGCCTACGGCGATACCCTCTCCTATACCCGGCAGGTGGACTCCCTGCTGATGTGCGACGGCATCCCCTGCGAGCAGAAGGTGGAGGCCCTGCGCCGCCTTATAGCCACCACCAGCTCCTCTCCCTCACCCACCGACACCACCGCTGTGGCCGACACGACACGCCTGCTCCCCTTGCTGCGGCGTCTGGTGGAGCACGAGCCCTACGAGCCCGCCGGCTTGGAGCTCTATGCCCAGTATCTCTATGCCCACGAGTTGAAGAGCGAAGCCATCCCCATCCTGCAACGCCTGCTGCAGGTGCAGCCGGAGCACTCGGCGGCCCGCATGACCCTCTTGGGCGAAGCCGCCACTCGCCAGGACAATGACGAAGTGATGCGCCTCTGTCAAGGGGGTGTGGAGTCCACTCCTCAGGTACTTGAGTTTCATTTCTACTTAGGCATCAGCTACCTCTCTACGGACCATCCTGCAGAAGCCCTCGCTGCGGCCCGCGGGGGCATTGCCCAGGTGGCCACCGACAGCGACTCGCAGCTGGTGAGCGACCTCTATGCCCTGGCCGGCGATGCCAGTCACACCTTAGGCCTTCGCGACTCTTGCTACCAGGCCTACGAAGCTGCCCTGCGCTACAACCCCGACAATATGCCTGTGCTCAACAACTACGCCTACTACCTCTCGGAAGAGGGTGTGAACCTCGAACGCGCCGAGGAGATGAGTCACCGCACCGTGGAGGCCCAGCCTGACAACGCCACCTACCTCGACACCTATGCCTGGATCCTCTATGCCTTGGGACGCTACACGCAGGCCCGCATCTACATCGACCAAGCCATGCAGCACGGCGGCAACGAAGAGCCCGTCTTGCTGGAGCACTGCGGCGACATCTACTACCGCTCGGGCGATGCAGCTGGAGCCTTGAGCTACTGGCAGCAGGCGTGGGACAAAGGTGCCCGCTCTCCCTCCCTGGAGAAGAAAATCAAAACCAAGAAACTCAAGAAAAAATGAAAAGAAAGACCCTATTCCTCTGGTTCCCCATACTGCTGCTACTCCTGTTGAGCAGCTGTAGCACCCAACGTTCGGCACACTCCGCTGCCGAGGAGTTGTACCTCTCGTCGAAGGTCTCCCTCACCGTGCCTTACCAAGGCTCCCTGCAGACCCTTCGGGGCACTCTGCGACTGGTCAGCGACGAGCGTGCCCAGCTCAGCCTGCTGATGCCCATCCTGCGCACCGAGCTGGTCCGTCTGGAGCTGACCCCCGACACCGTGCTGCTGGTCGACCGCATGGGACATCGCTATGTGCAGGCCACGCGTCAGGAGCTGCGCCCCATGCTGCCCCGCCGCGCCACCTTCGCCAACCTGGAGCGCCTCTTGCGACGCGCATCGCGCAGCGACAAGCCCTTCACGCTCAGCGCCAACCAGTTGGGACTGCCCCACCTCGAAGGGGCCAAGCTCGTGCTGAGCGACTTCTCTTCCAACCCCTTCACCCTGACTCCCACGCGCCTCTCCTCGCGCTATCGTGAAGTGCCCCTCGAGGATTTACTGAAGCTACTCACCCCGACGAACGCAGACTGAAGCCATGAGACTCCTCCTCTTTCTCCTCCTCACCGCCGCCTGCCTGAGCCTGCCTGCCCAGACCACTCCGCTCATCCGCCAACTGCAAAGCCGCCAGGGCGACCTGCAGCAGCAGATAGCCCGCACCGACTCCCTGCTCAAGGGTACCCGGCGCGATGTGCGTAGCCAGCTCAGCCGATTGGCCACACTGACCGGACAGATAGAGGAGCGCCGACGCTTCATCCGCTCGCTCACCGACGACGTCGATCGGCTCGACCGCGAAATCCGCACCCTCAACACGCGGCTCAAAGCCCTGCAGCGCGACCTGGCTGAGAAAAAGAAACGCTACGAAGCCTCCGTGCAGTACCTCCACAAGAACCGCACCATCAGCGAGCGGCTCATGTTCATCCTCTCGGCCGACAACCTGGCACAGACCTATCGCCGCCTGCGCTACATGCGCGAGTATGCCACCTACCAGCGGCTGCAAGGCGAGGACATCCTGCAACGGCAGGCGCAGGTGGAGAAGCAGCGGCAGCAGCTCGAAGCTACCCGCCAAGCCCAGGCAGCCACTCTGCAGCTGCGCCAGGACGAGAGCACCCGGCTGGAGCAGCAGGAAAAGCAGCAACGCCAGCTGGTGGGTGACCTGCAGAAGAAGCAGCGCAACCTGCAGAGCGAGGTGAACAAGCAGCGCCGCGAAGCCCAGCAGCTCAACAACCGCATTGACCGCCTCATTGCCCAAGAGATAGAGCGGGCGCGCCGCGAAGCCCAGAAGAAGGAGGAAGAGGCCCGCCGTAAGGCCGCCCGAAGCAAGAAGCAGTCGGACAACAGCACTGCCTCCTCAGCCAAGCGCACACCCACCAAGCCTATGGAGTCCACCACCCTCAGCAGCGGCGACCGCCAGCTCAGCGGCGACTTTGCCTCCAACCGCGGCCGTCTGCCCATGCCCATCACCGGCACCTACGTCATTGTAGGCCACTACGGCCAGTACAGCGTAGAGGGTCTGCGTGGCGTGCGGCTCGACAGCAAAGGCATTGACATACAGGGCAAGCCCGGCGCACAGGCCCGTGCCGTCTTCCAGGGCAAGGTCGTGGCCGTCTTCCAGCTCGGCGGACTCTACAACGTGCGCGTCCGCCACGGCTCCGACATTT
>CAMGAL010000101.1 GCA_946007445.1 uncultured Mediterranea sp. | reverse complement strand
CCCCGGCGCACTCCGGCGTGAGCCCCCGCAGGGCGCAGGAGGAAAACCCACTTGACCCCGGGTGTCGCTACGCTCTACCCTGGGCTATGCGCTTGTTGGGCTTTCAGCCCGTCAAAAACAAAGGGTTCATCCGGTTTTGGGAGTGATAAGTATCATTTCTGAGTATTTAGCTCTGACAAACCGCGCTACGCTCAGCATGACGAGTTGGGGTAGTGTTTTCCCGTCGCTCGCAGCAGCTGCCGCCCGGGGGGGACGTTGTCACGTTGTCATATTGTCATGTTGTCATTTACATTCGGGCACTTTTCGGCTATAATAAATAATATATAATATATATTATTTATTATACCTGATTTCTCCCCCGCAGATGTATTTGACAATGTGACAACGTGACAACATGACAACGCGTATTCACCCAACTCGCTGTTAACCAACGTATTAAGCCGATTCTTCGTAGTCATTTCCCCACGGCGGCAAATATTGTGGGGGTATTCTTTGCATCTGTACGGACTGAATGTTACCTTTGCAGGGAGAGAGAACTTTATATTTTACCAACTATGTTAACCCCAGATACAACCAGTATGAACGAACAACCGACCCCCAAGCGCTATGCAACTGATGCTCAATTTGTTAAACTGCTGAGTCGGATGGAGGAGTTAGTGAACGCGGATCCCGATGAGCGCTGCACCCCCATCTGGAAGGTGCAGCTGCTGCCGCTCATCTACGAGGCCCATCGGCTGGCCGAGCGGCTGAGCGAGGACTTTGAGTGGTGGAGAGGCTATTTCGAAGAGGCTCCGCTGCAGGACTACCTGGCCTGCGTGCGCGCGATAGAGCGGGTGCAGATGAAAATGTGGTGGACACTGCGCTCGTTGCTCTACACTGCCAAGTATGGCGGTGCCCAGCCCGAGCCCCGGGAGGAGGAGGTGGAGGAAATCCGGCTTTTCACCCCGGAGGAGAAATCCGTTTCGCCGCTGTGGAGCAAACCACTCCAGACCATGGGCCAAGCCTTCTACCCCGCCCACGAGGAGTGGAACGAGCACGAGGGGCTGGACCGCCACTCCATCGCGAATCTGGCCTCGAGGCTGCCGGATGAGGGGGAGCCGCAGTCGGCCCACTATCTGACCGACCTCTGCCGGGCCGTGAGCGGACTGACTGACCTCCGGATTTACCAGGATCTGATGCGGACGCTGGAACTGCTGCGCACCCTCTTCATGCAGCAGGCAGACCTCATCTACGGCATCCGCACGGGCGACCGCACGATGGTGCCCGATACGCCCTCGTTTGACATTGACGAAGGACTCCCCTTTGACTCTCCCTTCTTTGACTACCACGACGAGCGTTCCCTGCACAGGAGGGAGTTGATTCACGACCTGCAGCACCGCTTGCTCGACGACTGGCGCCTGCAGCAGGGCATCGTGGGCCGCCCCCTGAGCGGCACAGAGCGCATCCGCTTCCTCACCGAGCGCAGGCAGGAGGTGAAGCGCCAGATGCAGGAGCAGTACCCCCGGCTGTGGACCCTGCGCGCCCACTGCGGCGGCTGCGACGCGGGGCGGACTCCCGCACCGATTGGAGGCATTTTCTGCGTCCGGGGCGCGATAGACCGCACCTGCTTCCACCTTCAGTTGGAGTTGTTGCTGCAGGACGAGCTGCTCATGGACCCGCCCGCCACGCAGGTGGCGAAGTCGCCCGAGGAGCAGGCCATCGACGCCTTTGTGGAGAAGCTGACGCGCCTCGTCACCACCTGCCACGACCGCTGGCAGGGGCAGCCGGTGAGCCTGGGCGCCCACAAGGGTGAGGCGACGGTGGAGATCCGCAAGGACGACCTCCTCAGCCACCTCCACCGCCAGCTGGCTGACAGCACGCGCCCCCTGCTGAAGCATTGCTACCCCGTGAACGGCCAGTCCAACAAGAAGTTTTGCGACTATGTGGCCCGGCTCTATCAGGAGGGCTACTTCGGCCAGCTGCCGCAGAAGGAGCTGGCTGACGTCCTGGCTCCCATTCTGGGCATGAAAAACACAGGCGTCAGAAACTACCTGAGCAAGAAAAAGCGCTCGTAGCCCTGCGTTCTCCCCTCCTCCCCGGGGCGAAAGAGCCGGGAGGGAAGCACGGACGGGACGAATCACATGAATTAGTTCGCGTGATTCGTCTCGTGATTTATTACATCACTGATTACCAACAGGTTACAAAGAGTGAATTAGTTGGGATAAGTTTGGGAATACCCCGAAATGACCCTGTACTTTGCCCTCGGGAAATCCGGAAGAGCGGATTCCAGAAAACCGAATTATTCACTCAAAAAACCAAAGTAACTTATGATGGTACAGAAGAATCAAGCGGGCAGCCAGCTGCCCATCAACGACTGCCAGCACGTGCAGCTGGGCGGCCAAGCCTACTACGACGAACGCAAGTATTTCCTCTTTGCACCCGACGCGCCCGCGCCCCACCGCGTGCCCCGATTCCGCTGGCAAGGCGTGGCCCAGCAGATGACGGACGGCACCTTCGACTTCGTGGCCAAACCGCGCATCAAGGCGCAGTCGCAACTCATCAAGAAGCTGCCCCACGGCCGTGTGAGCCACACGAAGGACGGAGCCGTGCAGCTGACGCTGAAGGTGTTCGGCTACGAGGGCGTGAACATCAACGAGGCACTGGCCGTCGAGGCGCTGGCCGCCGCCGAGGCCGTGAAGGAATATCAGTTGAAACGATAAGCAGGGAGGAGGACGAGACTATGAGTTGCTACCTCATCACCACGGAGCAGGGCCGCAAGGTGGCCCGCCCCGTCACCTCGGAAGAGGAGTACAGAGCCCTGCGCGGCAGTTCCACCCAGCTGGCCAACCTGCGCCTGGCGCGCGAAGGCAACGAGCAGGCCAAGCGGCGGCTCATCCAGTTCAACTACTCGGGCCACTACCCCCCGTCGGCCGACGGGAGCGCCGTGCCCGTCAAGGGGTGCCGCCTGCCCTCGCAGGCCTTCGGCTTCGACCTCGACGACCGCGAAGCCTTCGATCAGGCCGCGCGGCAGCTGCTGGCCCAGCCCAAGGAGTACGGGCTGCTGATGCTGGAGCGCTCCGCCCGTCAGGGCGGCCACGCCGTGTTCCACCGCCAGGCGGGCCGCACCATCCTGGAGAACCAGGTGCGCGTGGCCCAGGCCCTGCAGTGCGAGATGGACACCTCGGCCCACGACATCAACCGCGTCTACTTCACCACCAGCGACCGCCCCGACGACCTGCTCTACCTCTCGCCCGAGCTCTTCGCCGACCCCTACGACGAGGCCCAGGTGGCCGCCGAAGCCATCCTGCTGGAGGAGCGCGAGCGCTACGGCCGCGAGGAGCTGCCCCCCGGGGCGCACCGCGCCAACAAGCACTTCCGCCCCGGCTGCGACGAGGAACCCGAACCTCAGCCTACAGAGCCCCAGCCGCCTACAGAGCCCCAGCCTGCGGAAGCCGCAGCCCAACCCGAGCCCCAGCCTACAGAGCCCCAGCCGACGGAAGGCGCTGCCCAGCCCCAGCCGGCCGCCCCGCAGGAGCCCGCCCAGACGGAGGAGAGCTACCTGGGCCTGCCCTACGCCGAGATCATCGCCAAGTGGTGGGAGCTCTACAACGACGGCCTGACGCCGGTGAAGAGCAACCGCGACGTGCTGACCTTCGAGCTGGCCGTCAACCTGCGCCACATCTGCGGCTTCGACCGCCGTCTGCTGGAGCGCGTCATCCCCTGCTACGACGGCTTCCCCTCGGAGCAGAAGATGAAGTGCATCGACTCGGCCCTGGCCGAAAAGCGCACCCAGATGCCCCGCCGCCTGCGCGACGTGCTCATAGCCCTGCAGCGCGACCACCTGCAGCAGGGCGACACCGACACCCCCACCCCCACCGGCACAGAGTGGGAAGAGGGCCTGGGCGACCTCTACCACTACGACCTGCTGCCCCCGCTGCCCCAGGGCGTGAAGGACTCGGTGGAGGCGGCCGGTCACACGCAGGCCCAGCCCCCCCCCACCCCCTCCCCCCTCCCCCCCCGCCGCCCCCCGGCGGGCACGCCCCGGGGGCGGCGGCCGGCCACCCGCCGGCCCCGCCCACCCTCATCGCCATCGCACCCGCCATCGGAGCCCTGGCCACCGGCGTGAAGCTCGAGGTGCACGGCAAGGCCCGCGGCCTGAACCTCTGCTCCTTCATCGCCGGCGACTTTGCCAGCGGCAAGGGCCAGCTGGACGACATCATCGCCGCCTGGATGCAGGAGCTGCAGGCCGAGGCCGACATCTACACCGAGCAGGAGGAGGAGTGGGCCACCAAGACCAAGCGCATGAAGAGCGGCAAGGCCCCCGAGCAGCCCAAACTGCCCATCCGGATGCTGACGCTCAACAACACCGTGGCCAACATCGCCGACCGCCTCTCCAACACCGAGGGCAAGCACTCCTTCTCCTTCACCCCCGAGGCCGACAACGTGGCCCTGAAGTGGAAGCAGTCCGTCAGCGACTTCAGCGTCATGCTGCGCCAGGCCTACGACGAAGCCCGCTACGACCGCGAAGCCAAGTCGGCCGAGGCCGTGCGCGTACACATCCCCAAGCTGCTGTGGAACGTCACCATGTGCGGCCCGCAGGACGCCCTCTACCGCGTGGTGACCAGCTGCGCCGGCGGCCTCCTCGCGCGCCGCGGCCGCCTGCCCCGGGGGGAGTAGCAGGGCCGCCAGTGGCTGGAGTGCATCCGCAAGGAGGCGCTCAAGAACGACGACCGCGTGCTGGCCCGCCAGCGCTTCCGCGGCTGCGTCAACGCCCAGCGCATCGCCACCGCCCTGTGGCTGCCCCAGGTGGCCGAAGAACTCATCGCCCGCCACGGCCTGCACGGCGCCGAAATCCGCCTCAAGCGCAACCCCCAGCTCTGGATCCCCCTGCTGGACAAGCAGCAGCCGCCCGACCGGCTCCGTCTCTTCGACATCGTGGCCGACTACCTGCTGGACAACGACCTCTACTTCTTCCGCGAGCGCATTGAGCAGGCCTACGAAGCCCGCGACTACCGCGGCGACCTGAACGCCCTGCGCAACCGCAAGGGGAAGAACGACACCATCTACGAGCGGCTCGGTGCCGAGTTCACCTTCGCCCAGGCGCAGCAGCAGGTACTGGCCATCAAGGGCCCCCAGGCCACCCGCAACAGCGTCCACCAGATGCTGAAGAACTGGCGCAAGCAGGGGCTGGTCATCCTGACGGACGAGGCGCTGTACAAGAAGGTGTGAGAGCTGGGCAAGCTGCGAGCTGGTAGTGTTTTCCGTAGGGGCGGACCTATGTGTCCGCCCTGAATACCAGCACAAAAAATACCCTTGTCATGATTGTCACATTGTCATCTTGTCATTAACAACACACACACGAAAAAATGATGGAAATAACGAATAGCAAAGCCTGCTTCGTGAGGCTGTGGCAGCAGCTGGAGCAGACCAGGCAGCTCTGCGAGAGCCGCTACAAGCGCTACTGCATCCGCCGCATCTGCCGCTGCTGGTGGCCCGACGCGACGGACGACTTCATCTGCGCCGTCTGCCAGCTGTGTGGCCAGCAAGGCTACGACCTGCTACCGCCCCCGGCGCTCCATCCCCGTCCCCACCGCGAACTGCTGCGTGCGCTGGTGGCCGTGCGGTTAGGGATTGGCATGAGGGCCATCCACCTGCGCGAGCTCGATGCAGCCTACTCCGAAGCCTTCCCCCACAGCACACCCCTCAACGTGAGGAAGCAGCGGCGGGGTTTCCCGTAGGGGCAGACCTATGTGTCTGCCCTGATTACCAGCCTGTTGTGCATCCGGGCGGACACGCAGGTCCGCCCCTACAGCACCAGGTAGGTCGTAGCTGGAAGAACGCAGAAGACGCAGACGAGGGCGCAGAGTTTTATTTTTTGCCCCCAGCCCGAAAAAAGAAAAAGGGACTTGAAAAAGTCCCTTTCTTCTTGGTGATTCGCTTGGGGCTCGAACCCAAGACCCCAACATTAAAAGTGTTGTGCTCTACCTGCTGAGCTAGCGAATCAAGCCTTATTGCCGTTAAGCGGGTGCAAAGATACGGACTTTTATTGAATATCCAAGCGTTTTGGCGAAAAAAGTTTTTTGAGCTACGAGTGACGAGCTACAAGCTACGAGCTAACCTTCGAAGAAGCGCTCGATGAGCAGCAGCGTGACGAAGCCCAGCAGCAGGGCGTAGGTGGCCTGCTTCTGGTAGCCGTGAGCATGCGTCTCGGGAATCATCTCGTCGCTGGTGACGTAGAGCATGGCGCCGCCCGCAAAGCCCAGCATGACGGGCAGCAGGGTGGCCGAGAGGTTGCCCAGGCCGAAGCCTATCCAGACACCCAGCACCTCCAGCAGGCCGATGGCCAGCGAAATGACGAAGGTGCGCAGGGGGGTGACACCGGCCAGCAGCAGGGGCGCGATGATGACCATCCCCTCGGGCACGTTCTGCAGCGAAATGCCCATCGTGACGGCCCACGAGGCCTCGGCCGTGTCGCTCATGCTGATGCCGGCGGCCATTCCCTCGGGCAGCTTGTGGAGGGCAATGGCCATGACGAAGAGCAGCACATGATTGAGCGTGGCGTTGTGGCGGTGCTCCTCGGCTTCGAGGCCGGTGATGTGGTGCAGGTGGGGGGTGACGAGGTCGAGCACGTTGAGGAAGAAGGCTCCCGCCATGACGCCCAGGGTGACCAGCCACCAGGGAGCGGCCGACTCGAAGGCGGGCACGATGAGCCCCAGCGTGGCGGCAGCCAGCATGATGCCGCTGCAGTAGCCCAGCACGGTGTCGTTCCACTTGTGGGGCAGCTCCTTGATGAGGAATCCCAGCAGGCTGCCTATCACGGTTGCGCCGCACAGGCCGGCGGCACTAATCCATACGTTGTTCATCATGATGCGTCGATGTTTTTATCGGTTCCGGCTGCAAACTTACACTTATTTGGCGAAACAAGCGCACGAATTGTCTATGTTTTTAGTCAGAATTCTCCATCTGCTCTCCGTGGGAAAGGCGCTACCTTTGCGGCAGAATAACGATTTTTTTAACCACTTCGATATCATGACGAAAGCATTCCTCTATTTCATCTGTGGCGTTTCGGCCATGGGCGGCCTGCTGTTCGGCTACGACTGGGTAGTGATTGGCGGCGCCAAACCTTTCTACGAACTCTACTTCGGCATTGAGCGGACCCCCGAGCTGCAAGGACTGGCCATGACGACGGCCAACATCGGCTGTCTGGCCGGTGCCATGGTGGCCGGCGCGCTGGCCGACCGCTTCGGCCGGCGTCCGCTACTGCAGCTGGCGGCGCTGCTCTTCACGGCCAGTGCGGTGGCCACGGGCTGGTTCAGCGACTTCACGCTGTTCAACGTGGCCCGCTTTGTGGGCGGCATTGGCATTGGCGTGGCTTCGGCCCTCTCGCCCATGTACATTGCCGAGGTGGCTCCAGCGGAAATACGCGGACGGCTGGTCAGCCTCAACCAGATGACCATCGTGCTGGGCATCCTGGCGGCGCAGATTGTGAAC
>CAMGAL010000100.1 GCA_946007445.1 uncultured Mediterranea sp. | reverse complement strand
GCTGGGAGGCCAGCACCGTGGTGGGCACCAGGACAGCCACCTGCTTGTTGTCGGTCACGGCCTTGAAGGCGGCCCGCACGGCCACCTCCGTCTTGCCGAAGCCCACATCGCCACACACCAGGCGGTCCATGGGGCGCGCGCTCTCCATGTCGCTCTTCACGTCGGCCGTGGCCTTGCTTTGGTCGGGCGTGTCTTCGTAGAGGAACGAGGCCTCCAGCTCCCGCTGCAGGAAGCTGTCGGGGCTGAACTGATACCCCTTCTCCTCCTGCCGCTGCGAGTAGAGTTTGATAAGGTCGCGGGCAATATCCTTGATTTTCGTCTTGGTACGCTCCTTCAGCTTCTCCCACGCGCCCGTGCCGAGCTTGTTCAGTCGGGGTGCCTCGCCCTCCTTGCCCTTGTACTTGGAGACCTTGTGGAGCGAGTGGATGGAGACAAACACCACGTCGTCGTTCTGATAGACCAGCTTGATGACCTCCTGGGTGGTGTCGCCATTGGGGATGCGCACCAGGCCGGCAAAGCGTCCTACGCCGTGGTCGGTATGTACCACATAGTCGCCCGGCTGGAAGAGGTTCAGCTCTTTCAGCGAGAGGGCCACCTTGCCGCTGCGCGCCTTGTCGCTGCGCAAGTTGTACTTATGGAAGCGGTCGAATATCTGGTGGTCAGTGAAGATGCAGAGGTGCAGCGTATGGTCGGCAAAGCCCTCGTGCAGCGTGCGCTCCACGGCTGTAAAAGGGATGTCGTCACCCCGGTCGTCAAAGATGGCCCGGATGCGGTCGGTCTGCTTCACGCTGTCGCTACAGATGTAGAGGGTGTAGCCCTGACGGCGGAACTCCTGCAAGCTCTCGGCCACGAGGTCGAAGTTCTTGTGGAAGATGGGCTGTGCTGCCGTGTCGAAGGTCAGGGTGGCGTCGGGGGTGCCCGTAGGCTTCACGCCAAATTCCACCCGACGAAAATCGAGCGCCCTCGCGGTAAACTCTCCCCCATCCATCAGCTTGCCCTCCAGTTGCAGGTCGCCGTTCTCCTCGGCAGCCCGTGCGGCCAGCGCCTGCGGACTGAGGCACTCCTCATACACCGCCGTCAGCCGCTCGCGCAGCCAGAGGAAGTCGCGCATGGCCAGCACCGTCTGCGGCGGCAGGAAGTCGAGGAACGACACCATCCCCTCTCCGTCGCCTCCTCCCGACAGGCCCCGGCTGAGGTCGGGCACGATGACCACCCGGTCGCGCCGCTCCTTGGAGAGTTGCGTCTCCACCTCGAAGGTGCGCAGGCTCTCCACCTCGTCGCCGAAGAAGTCGATGCGGTAGGGCAGCTCGGAGGAGAAGGAGAAGACGTCGATGATGCTGCCTCGCACGGCATACTGGCCTGGCTCGTACACGTAGTCCACATACTCGAATCCGTAGGTGTGCAGCACGTCGATGACAAACTGGCGGTCCACCCGCTCGCCGGCATGGAGGGTCAGCGTCTTGGCATCCAACTCCTGCCGCGACACCACCTTCTCGGCCTAGGCGTGGGGATTGGGGACCACGCAGAGCCGTCCGTCCGCCTTCTGCAGGCGGCTCAACACCTCGGTGGGCAGTATCTCGTTGGCAGCGTCCTTCTGCCCGTACTTGATGGCGCGGCGGAAGGAGGAGGGGAAGAAGAGCACCGTCTCCTCACCCAGCACCTGCGTCAGGTCGTGATAGAAGTAGCCCGCCTCCTCCAGGTCGCCCAGGATGAAGACATAGGGCTGCGTGGCCCGGGCCTGCAGGGCCGAGGCAAAGAGTGATGCCGACGAGGCGCAGAGTCCCCGCCAATAGATGTGGCGCACCTCCGGCTGGGCCAGCAGGCGCGTCATTCCCTCCACATGGGGATGGGAGCTGTATTTTTGTTGCAGTTCTGATAGGGTCATAAATGCGATATTAGCGCTAATCGAGCGCAAAGATAGTGCTATTCGAGCGCAATTGCAACAATCTTACCTATTGTCATCACAATCCAATAGCCGTATGAAATCCTTACAGATTCAAAAAAGCGCAAAAAAAAGCAAATTGATTGTGCAGTTACTTAGGAAGTACCTACATTTGTACAAGAATTACTAAGGAAACATATTCTATGAAAGCAGCAGACAGCATCGTCATCATACCCACCTACAACGAGCGGGAGAACATCGAGAACATCATCCGGGCCGTATTGGGACTGGAACACGGATTCCACATCCTAGTCATCGAAGACGGTTCGCCCGACGGGACGGCCGCCATCGTCAAACGGCTGCAGCAAGAGGAGTTTGCCGACCGCCTCTTCCTGGTGGAGCGGCAAGGCAAGTTAGGACTGGGAACGGCCTACATCACCGGCTTCAAGTGGGCGTTGGCGCACGACTACCGCTACATCTTCGAGATGGACGCCGACTTCAGCCACAACCCGCAAGACTTGCCCCGCCTCTACCGGGCCTGTGCCGAGGAGGGAGCCGATGTGGCCATCGGCTCGCGCTACGTGAGCGGTGTCAATGTGGTGAACTGGCCCATGGGACGCGTGCTGATGTCCTACTTTGCCTCCAAGTATGTGCGCCTCATCACGGGGCTGCCCATCCACGACACCACGGCCGGCTTCGTGTGCTACCGCCGCGAGGTACTGGCCACCCTGCCGCTCGACCAGATCCGCTTCAAGGGCTACGCCTTCCAGATAGAGATGAAGTTCACCGCCCACCGCTACGGCTTCTGCGTGAAGGAGGTACCCGTCATCTTCGTCAACCGCGAGCTGGGTACCTCGAAGATGAACAGCAGCATCTTCGGCGAAGCCATGTTCGGCGTGATACGCCTGAAGTGGGACAGCCTGATACATCCCCTACCCAAGAATCAACGAAACAGATAAACATACATAGACATCCATATGAAACGAATACTCATCCACAACGCGACACTGGTCAACGAAGGGCGCGAAGAGCGGGGATCGCTCATCATCGAGGGTGACCACATCTCGGACATCCTCACGGCCGATGTGCCCATCCAGCTGCACTACGACGAACTGATAGAGGCCACCGGCTGCTACCTACTGCCGGGAGTCATCGACGAGCACGTACACTTCCGCGAGCCGGGCCTGACACACAAAGCCGACATTCTGAGCGAGAGCCGGGCTGCCGCCGCCGGCGGCGTGACCTCCATCATGGATATGCCCAACACCTTCCCCATGACCGTCACCCTGAAGGCTTTGGAGGAGAAACAGCGCCTCCTGGAGAAGAAGTGCATCGTCAACCACTCCTGCTACTTCGGCGCCACCAACGACAACTACAAGCTGCTGGCCCACCTGGACGCACAGCGCGTGTGTGGCGTGAAGCTCTTCATGGGCGCCAGCACGGGCAACATGCTGGTGGACCAAGCCGACAGTCTGAGACACATCTTTGAGTCGAGCCCCATCTTGATAGCCGCCCACTGCGAAGACCAAGAGGTCATCAACCGCAACGCCCAGCGCTACGCCGAGCGATTCGGCGGAGCCGACCGCGTGCCCATGAGCAAGCACTACAACATCCGCTCGGGCGAGGCCTGCTTCAACTCCACCAAGACGGCTGTCCGCATGGCCCAGGATACGCGAGCCCGCCTCCACGTGATGCACATCTCCACGGCCCGCGAACTGGGCCTCTTCAGCGAAGCCCCCCTCTCGTCCAAGAAGCTCATCACGGCCGAGGCCTGCATCGGACACCTCATCTTCGACCAAAAGGACGTGCAGCGACTGGGCACACGCATCAAGTGCAACCCCTCCATCAAGCGGCGCAGCGATGCCAACGGCCTGATTGAAGCCATCAACGCGGGACGCATTGACACCCTCGCCACCGACCACGCCCCCCACCTGCTGACCGACTAGGAGGGTGGCGCGCTGACGGCCGCATCGGGTTTGCCGCTCATCCAGTTCTCGCTGGTCAGTATGCTCAATCTGGTGGATGACGGCCTGCTCACCATCACCAAGGTGGTGGAGAAGATGTGCCACACTCCGGCCCAGCTCTACCAGATAGACCGCCGCGGCTTCCTGCGCAAGGGCTACAAGGCCGACCTCGTGCTGGTGCGCCCGGGTGCCCCCTGGATTCTGACCGATGCCGACATCCGCAGCAAGTGCGGATGGAGCCCCTTCGAGGGACAAACCTTCCGTTGGAGGGTGGAGAAGACCTTTGCCAACGGACACTTGATCTACGACAACGGACAAGTGGACATGAGCTATCGCGGCGAGGCCCTGCGCTTCGTCCGTTAGCCCCGGCCACCTAAGGAGAGCACACCGCCATGTCGTCCATCTGCCAGCTATCCTACCCCATCCATGAAGTAGAGCCCTACATCCACTGGCTCTACTTCTTTCATGCATGGGGCTTCGCGCCGCGGTTTGCCGCTGTAGCCTCCCTGCACACCTGCCCGGCCTGCCGGCAAGGGTGGACTGCCTCGTTCCCCCCCGGCGAACAAGAGAAGGCGCGCGAAGCCGTGCGCCTCTACGACGACGCCCGCCGCCTGCTGTCGATGCTGGAGGGAAAGTGGGAGGTGCAGTGCCTCTACCGGCTCTGTGCGGCCATGAGCGACGGCGACGACCTGCTCATCGAGGGCATCCGCTTCCCCCTGCTGCGCCAGCAGCGCGTGGGGCAGCCCGGCGAGCCGCACCTCTGCCTGAGCGACTTTGTTCGGCCGGCCTCGCAGGGCATCGCCGACACGGTGGGACTGTTTGCCTCCACCGTGGGCGACTCTTCGCTGCTGCAGGCCACCGACGATCCCTATCGCCTACTGCTGTTGCAGACCTTGGCCGACCGCCTGGCCGAGGCTGCCACCGAGAAGATGCACCAGTACGTGCGCCGCACGGCCTGGGGCTATGCACCCCATGAGTCGCTCACCATCGACGAGCTGCACCAAGAGCGCTTCCAGGGCATCCGTCCCGCCGTGGGCTACCCTTCCCTGCCCGACCAGTCGGTCAACTTCCTGCTGGACCGTCTGCTGGAGATGGGGCGCATCGGCATCCGCCTCACGGAGAACGGCGCCATGTCGCCCCACGCCTCGGTCAGCGGACTCATGCTGGCCCACCCGGCAGCCCGCTACTTTGCCGTAGGGCCCATCGGCCCCGACCAGCTGGCCGACTATGCCCGCCGACGGGGGATGCCCGTCGAGGAGCTGAAAAAATTTTTGCTCTCCGTGTGACAAACAGCCCCCTCGCTGCGACAGATAGTGCAGAACAGCAACTCAAGAGAGACTATGGAGACAGAAGAGAAAGCATTTGTGGAACTGATTCGCCGCTACGAGCGGGTCATCTATAAGGTGTGCTACCTGTACACCACCCCCGATGCTACCCTCAACGACCTGTATCAAGAGGTGCTCATCAACCTGTGGCGTGCCTATCCCCAGTTCCGGCACGAGTGCAAGGAGTCGACGTGGGTCTACCGCATTGCGCTCAACACCTGCATCAGTTTCTTGCGCAAGACCAAGAACAGCATCGAGACCGTGGCCCTGACCTACGACATCGACCTGCAGGAGGAGGACGACGAGACGCAGCAGATGCTACGCCGGCTCTACTGCCTGATAGGGCGGCTCAACGACTTGGAGAAGTCCATCATCCTGCTCTACCTCGACGACAAGAGCTACGACGAGATAGCCGAGATCACCGGTCTGACCCCTACCAATGTAGGCACGCGGCTGAACCGCATCAAAGAGAAACTGAAGAAAATGAATAAGGAGAACTGACTATATGGAACTTGACGAACTGAAAAAATCATGGCAAACGCTTGACAAGAAGCTCGAATCGGTGCCCGTGACCGACACCGAGCGACTGACCGAACTGATGACTGACAACCGCTTGGGGGCCAACCAGGGGTTGCGCCGCTTGATTCGTACCCATCAGTGGTCGCTCTACGGAGGCGGCTCCGTCATCCTGCTGATGCTCGTAGCGGGCTACCTATATGCAAGACAGAAGCCCGACTTCCCCTCCCTGCGCACCCACCTGCTGCTCGACTTCTTCGCCTTGGGAGGTGCCATGGCCATCTTTTGGGACCACTATACCTACCGCTTCCTGCGCGCCATCCGCATTGCCGAAATGACGGTGGTCGAGGTGAGCCGGCGCATGGCAAGCTACCGGCGCTTTGTCTACTACGAGCTCTGGGCCTTGACCGTATGGACCTTGATGTTCAATGCCATTGGCTACTGGACCTACGGCTGGTACCGACTGCCCTGCCTGGCACAGTGGATCATCGTGGGATTCATCCTGATGTGCGATGTCCTCTTCATCGGGTGGTTCTACCACAAGATGATCTTCAAGCCCCTGAAGCAGACGGAGCACCACCTCAAACAGATGGAAGAGCTATGCATCAAGTAGTCCTGCTATTGCCGCTCTTCCTGCTGCTGCCCGACCTCTACATCCACTTCGTGCACCTGCGGCAGCTGCGCCGACGCCGCCTGTGGCTCGCGCTCCTCTGGGCACCTACCCTCTTGCTGATAGCAGCCTTTGGCGGATTGATGCTCGGCGGCGGCCCCAATGCGATGGCTCACCACGCTCATGCGGTGGGCTTGCTGGCCATCCTGCTCTTTCTCAACGGCCTGCCCAAGTTGCTGTTCGTCCTCTGCAGCTTGGTGGGACAGCTCTGCCACCTGCTGGTCCGCACGTTGCCCCGCACCCCCTTCCTGGCTTTGGGCGGTGCATTAGGCATGGTGGTCTTCGGCGGCATCCTCTATGGAGCGCTGTCAGGCTACCGCCACTTGGAGGTCAAGCAGGTGCGCTACGCCTCGCCTCGCCTGCCGGCGGGATTCGACGGCTACCGCATCGTGCAGTTCTCCGACATCCACCTGGGCAGCTGGGCCCACCAACCTGAGGTCATCGAGGAGCTGGTGGCCAAGGTCAATGCCCTCCATCCCGACCTCATCCTCTTCACCGGCGACCTGGTCAACCAGCGCAGCACGGAGCTGGATCCCTTTGTGGAGATACTCGGCCGCCTGCACGCCAGCGACGGCGTCTACTCCGTCTTGGGCAACCACGACTACGGCGACTACTACCGCTGGTCCTCGCCCGAGGAGAAACAGGCTGATAGGCAGCACCTGCTCCGCCAAGAGGCACGCATGGGGTGGCAGCTGCTCAACAACGACCATTGCCTGCTCTACAGCCGACGAGACTCGCTCGCATTAGCGGGTGTAGAGAACGACGGCGAGCCTCCCTTCCCCCAACACGCCGACCTGCAGCGTGCCCTCGCGGGCAGCGACTCCCTCTTCACCATCCTGATGAGCCACAACCCCACCCACTGGCGCCGCGAGGTGCTGCCTCAGAGCCGCGTAGACCTCACCCTCTCCGGCCATACCCATGCCATGCAGGTGGTGCTCTTCGGGCGTTCGCTCTCCACGTTGCGCTATCCCGAGTGGCGGGGCTTCTACTACGAGGGGACGCGTGCGCTCTACGTCAACATCGGCATCGGCTATGTGGGCCTGCCCTTCCGCTTCGGTGCCCGGCCTGAAATCACCCTGCTCGCTCTGGAGTGCTCGCCGTTTGGAGATGCGATACACCCTACGCCCCAGC
>CAMGAL010000099.1 GCA_946007445.1 uncultured Mediterranea sp. | reverse complement strand
AGTCAATAGTCGGAGTATCGGCTTTAACTCCTGAGGCCCGTCAGGGCCGATAACTCCTTTATCTCCTTTAACTCCTAAATAAATCAATACGCCGCCCGATATTTCCCCTCTTCTTTGTCCTCCAACATCCCTAAGTAGGAGGCATAGCGCGACTCGCTGATGAGGTGTTGCTCCACTGCCTGACGCACGGCACATCCCGGTTCTTGACGGTGCGTACAGTTGCCGTAGCGGCAGTCGGCTGAGGTGCGGAATATCTCGGGAAAGTAGTGTCCCACCTCTTCGGTCTCCATGTCGAAGGTGCCGAAGCCTTTGATGCCCGGCGTGTCAATGAGGTAGCCTCCCTGAGGCAGGGGGAACATCTCGGAGAAGGTGGTGGTATGCATACCCTTGTTGTGTACGGTGGAGATTTCGCCGGTGCGTGCCTCTGCTTCGGGCAGCAGGGCATTGATGAGGGTCGATTTCCCTACGCCCGAATTGCCTGCCAGCAGGGTGATGTTGTCAGCCAGCAAGTTGGCTACCTCCGTCACGCCATCGCCCAGCCGGGCCGAGATGCGTAGGCAGCGGTAGCCGATGGTCGTATAGAGGTGCACCAAGGCATCCAGGTAGCGCAACTCGTCTTCATCGTAGGTGTCCACCTTGTTGAATACCAGGGTCACCGGTACCCGATATGCCTCGGCAGAGGCCAGGAAGCGGTCGATGAAGGTGGTGGAGGTCTGCGGATGGTTTACCGTCACCACGAGCAGACATTGATCTAGATTGGCTGCCAGGATGTGGCTCTGCTTGGAGAGGTTGGAGGCCTTGCGCACGATGTAGTTCTTGCGGTCCTCTATCTCGCTGATGAAGGCCGTCCCCTCTGCGTTGAGCAGTATCTGTACCCGGTCGCCCACCGCCACAGGATTGGTGCTGCGGATGCCCTTCAGGCGAAAGTTCCCCTTCACCTTGCACTCCACGTCGCGTCCCTCGTCGGTGCGTACCAGGTACCAACTGCCTGTATTCTTTATGACAAGACCTTTCAAGGCGCTTATACGGTCATGATTTCCTTGTCCTTGGCTGCCAGCATGTCATCAATCTGCTTGATGAACTTGTCGTGTATCTTCTGCAGCTTCTCTTCGCCACCCTTCTGGGCATCTTCGGCCAGACCCTCCTTGACCGACTTCTTCAGCTGGTCAATGGCATCGCGGCGGGCGTTGCGCACGCTCACCTTGGCCGTTTCGCCTTCGCCCTTACACTGCTTGGCCAGCTGTCTGCGTCGCTCCTCGGTGAGAGGGGGAATGCCGATGCGGATGATTTCGCCGTTGTTCTCCGGCATGATGCCCAGCGACGAGTCGATGATAGCCTTCTCGATAACGCGGAACATGCTCTTGTCCCACGGCTTGATGGCGATGCTGCGAGCGTCGGGGGTGGTGACGGCTGCTACGTTGTTGATGGGCACCATGCTGCCGTATGAGTCAACACGGATGCCGTCCAGCAGGCGTACATCGGCCTTGCCGGCGCGGATGTGTGCCAGTGCTTCGTCCAGATACATGATGGCCATATCCATCTTCTCCTGTGCGTCGTTCAGTATTTCCTTTACCTCTTTCATATCTTGTGAGTTTATGAGTTGATAAGTTTATGAGTTTACAAGTTAAAAGCTTCACACATGAACCAGTGTGCCAATCTCTTCGCCGGACATCACCCGCTTGAGGTTGCCTACAGTATCCATGTCGAAGACAATGATGGGCAGACGGTTCTCCTTGCACATGCAGGTGGCGGTGAGGTCCATCACCTTCAGTCCGCGCTGCAGCACCTCGTCGTAGCTGATGTCGTGGAACTTGGTGGCTGTGGGGTCTTTCTCCGGGTCGGCCGTATAGATACCGTCCACGCGCGTGCCTTTCAGCATCACGTCGGCCTCTATCTCGATGCCGCGCAGGCTCGAGCCCGTGTCGGTGGTGAAGAAGGGGTTGCCCGTTCCGCCCGACATGATGACCACTTCGCCTGCCTCCAGACACTCGATGGCTCTCCACTTGTTGTAGAATTCGCCCACCGGCTCCATGCGGATAGCGGTCAGCACACGGGCCTTCACGCCGGCAGCCGTCAAGGCCGAGCTGAGCGCCAGACTGTTGATCACCGTAGCCAGCATACCCATCTGGTCGCCCTTCACGCGGTCGAAGCCCTTGCTGGCTCCACTCAGGCCGCGGAAGATGTTGCCACCGCCTATCACGATGCCTATCTGCACGCCCATGTCGTGTATCTCCTTGATCTGTGCGGCATACTCGGCGAGGCGTTTCTCGTCGATGCCATATTGTTTTTCGCCCATCAGACTCTCTCCGCTGAGCTTCAGCAAAATCCTTTTGTAGGTAGCCATATCATCAGTTTTAGGGTTAATAGTTGGCACAAAGATAGAGACTTCACCGAAATTTCACAATATCGCGCCCTAAAAGTTTGCAGAAATCAGCAACAATGCTCATGCCGAGCATACAGAAATCGCCGCATCCATCTCCCGAAGGTGATGAGTGCGGCGATTAGATTTTCCCGTATCACACGGGAAGGTCATTCTTTGTTTACGGCAAAGTAATGACGATGATACCGTCCTTTTGAGTCATGTCCCAACCACCTCCCAATGCCGGTACATAGTAGTACGGAGATAACTGCAATGTCTTGCTGTCAATCCATTTGCTGGTACTTGTCGTACCGAAGGCAGCAGCCGGGTAGGCATAAATTTTAGCCGTGGCATCAGCTTGGTAGTAGAGTCCCAGGAAGAAGGGGGCGAAGTCGATGCAGCCATCGCTGTCCGCCGTCCAGAACTCAACGTAGGGACATGCGCTGTCGGCCAGCCAGTCTCCCCATTCACCGTCATCCTTCAACATAGACTCGTTGTATGGAGTGATGGCACGATAGCGTTCAAAGCCGTCGGCTTTCTGGATTTCTACGTTATAGGTGATGCCCCAGCCCCAGTTGTCTGTGTAGGTACCCATACCCAATGACTTCCAGTCATATTCCTTATTGATTTTGAACGAAGTGGTCTGCACACCACCCGCACTCAGGTCTGCATCGGCAATGCTCAACTTAACAGTGGCCTGTACGCCCACTTCCAGCGGACTCACGTTGATGGACACGGTTCCTTTGCCGGAACCTTCCTCAAAGTGATAGTTTGTGACCGTGCAACCGGCCAGTTCCACCTGCTTGCCACCTTGAGCAATGGTGACTGACAAGGTGGGTTGGCTGCTTGGAGTAGCCGAAACGTTTCCACGATATACCTCCACGGTATAAACCGGATTGGCGGCAGGTACCGAGGCATTCTCTAACGCACTCGAATTGAAAGAGAGCTCTGCATTCTGGGACTTATAAATCGCACCTTCTTGATCTTGGTCGCACGATACCAAGCAACCGGTCAGCAGAAGGAGCAATGTCCATGATAATTGATTGATGTATTTCATAATGTTTCCGTTCTAATAAATTGATTATTTGTAGTCTCCGGTCGGATTCTGGTCTGTAGCAGCATCCATGTTCACATTGCCGTCAAACTCTGCCTGAGGGATGGTCAATACCCACATGTAGCATTCCGGGTCATCGGTAGGACGATTGGCCAGAATGGCCGAAGAGGGCCAACCCATCTCTGCGGTACGGCGGAAACCTTGACGGAGGCGGCGGATGTCATAGATGCGTCCGGCCTCACCCCACAGTTCGATGCGTCGTTGGGTGATAATCTCTTCCAGCAAGGAGCCTGTCTCGTCCGTGGTCAGTTTACCCAGAGCCGTACCTGTCTTGTCGCAGCTATACTTGGGGTCACGTTTGGACATCAAGGCCATCAGGTCTGTCTTGGCGGATGCTTCGTCGCCCAGACGGCACTCAGCTTCGGCAGCTATCAGATACATCTCTTCGATACGCATCCAGATGTAGTCGCCCAGCCAGGTCTGGATGTCGCTGAACTTGAATTTCTCCTGCTGATAGCCATTGCTCTTGTTCGTAGCGTCTTTCGGGTTCCACCAGGCTCGGCGCTCGTCCTCCAGGCCCATCTTCTCATACAGCTGCTTGTTAATCTGTTTGCGGGCACTTTCACCGTATGCCTTGGCTTCCCAATCCATGTGGGTAAAGAGTCCTGCATACATACCGGACTGGTCGGCAATGACTTCCGCGCCCCACATGACGTTCTTGGCCGATGTGCTGTTGACACCCTTGAAGGCTTCAACTGACTGAATCCGGCAACTGCTGTTGGCAATAGCCTCCTTGGCAGCGCTCTTGGCAGCATTCCAATCCTCCATAACCAAGGCAATACGTGCCTTCAGACCGCAGGCCACGGTATAGTCAATGTGGCTGATGTGCTTGCGGTTAGTACCCTTCAGCAGGTTGACGGCTTTGTCTATGTCAGAGGTAATTTGATTATAGACCTCTTGCACGCTGACGCGCGGCTGTCCCGGGGTGCCGGCCACAGTCGGCTCGGTATAGATGGGGCAGCAGGGATCGCTCTCGTGTCCTTTGTAGGTACGTGCGAAGCTTTGTGCCAGCATGAAGTAGGAGTAGGCACGGATGGCGTAGGCCTGTCCGATGACATAGTTGCGGTCTGTCTCGTCACCAGCCATGGTCTCTTCCGCTGCCAAGATATAGTTGGCGTTGGAAACCCAGGTGTAATAGGCATTCCACAGGTCATACGAGCGCCAGGCACCACTTGTGTAGCGGGGTTTCACGTTATAAACACAGTCAAACCAGAACCAACCGCTTCCCATGTCGTTCATTATCAGGTCTTCACCCATCACTTCTGCCATCAGGGTGTAGGCCGAGATGCCATAACACTGGTGGGTGTTGCCGGTGGTTGACCATCCGGCTGTGTACATGGAGCGATAGATACCGTTCAGAGGAACCAGGGCTGCATTGGCGTTGCCCATCAGGCCATCGCCGGACATTGAGTCGGTAGGGCTGGTCTCCAGGGCATCTTCCGAGCAAGATGCCAAGGTGCCACAAGCCAACAGACCGACAAACATGTATTTTAATATATTTTTCATACGTCTGAATTCAAATGGTGAATAATAGAATGTTCATTTTAGAAATTGATCTCGACACCTACCGTCCAAGTCTTGTTGGGCGTATAGCTGTAGTCCGTTGAACCGCTGAAGTTGTACTGCGGATCCATACCCTGCAGATGTGAGAACATGGCCAGATTATCTACCGAGCCGAAGATGCGCACCGTGTTCAGCTTGGCCTGTCTCATCCACTGCTTCGGCAGCTTGTAGCCCAAGGTGATGTTTTTGATGGCAAAGTAAGAGGCATCGATGAGGGAACGGTCATTGGTCGTATATTTGCCGGCCACCTCTACGCGGGGCACATCGGTGATGTCGCCGGGCTGCTGCCAACGGCGCAGGATGTGCTTGTTCCAGTTGTTGTTGTAGTACATGTTGTTCATCGAGCCGTCGTACAGACCATCGTACACTTTACCGCCGAGGGAGTAGGTGGTCAGGACAGAGAGGTCGAAGCCCTTCCACGAAAGCTCGGTGCCGATGCTTCCGTAGAGGTCGGGAATACGGCTACCCAGGTAGTATTTGCTGTTGGCGGCTTTCGAATAGTCGCTGCTGATGCGCTCGTTGGTGATGTTGCCGTTCTCGTCCTTATCATAGACCCAGTAGAGCTGTGCTCCGGTAGCGGGATCTACACCGGCCGACTTGGCCATATAGAACGTGTTGATTTCCTTACCCTCCTTGATGCTGTAGATGCCGTTAATGATTTCAGGCGACTCGTTGGTCAGCTTCAGCACCTTGTTGCTGACGGTCGAACCCATCCAGGTGATGTTCCAGTTGAAATCCTTGGTCTTGATGGGTGTGCCCTTAATCTCCAGTTCGAAACCGCTGTTGCGCATGTCGCCCACGTTGTCATTATATCCGGTGAAACCGGTAGAGAGCGCCATGGGGTATGAGAGCAGCATGTCGGTTGTCTTTTTGTTATAGTATTCGGCGTTGATGCTCAAGCGCTGGTCGAGGAGGCTGGCTTCGATGCCGACGTTCAGGTTGCCGTTCTTTTCCCAAGACACCTTCTGGTTTTCCAGTGTGCTGACTATGCCTCCGATTTGATTGGCATTGGCATAACTCAGGCTGTAGAGACTCTGCCAAGCATACAGACGACTCAGTTGGTCGTTACCCTGCTCACCATAGCTCACCTTCAACGACAGGTTGTTCAGCCATTCGATATCTTCCATGAACGACTCTTTGGAGATGCGCCAGTTGGCACCTACCGACCAGAACGAACCCCAGCGATAATCCTTGTGGAAACGGGAAGAACCGTCGCGACGGAAAGAGGCATCCAGATAATACTTCTCATCGTAGTTGTAGTTCACACGTCCCAACCACGACTCGATGCGATAGTTGTTGGTGTAGGAGTCGGCACTGTACATGTTGGTACCCGGACGCAATTCCAGAATGCCATCTACCAGGTTGGTCTTGCCGGCATCCAGATACTCGTACTTGTAGGCATAGAACTCATGACCCACCAAGGCATCGATGCTGTGCTTGCCAAACGAGCGGTTCCACGTCAGCAACTGGTTGAACGTATAGCTCTGCATGCGGGTGTTGTACTTCATCAGCAAACCTCCGGCATTGGCCTGGTTGCCGTGATACATATTCATATAGCTCTTCTGCAGCTGGTTGCGGTAGTCCAGACCGAAGTTGATGTTCAGCTTCAAGCCTTGGAACACGCCATACTTTTCTGAGTCTGATCCGAATGTCATGCCCGTACGCAGGCTGGCATTGTCGTTCTTCACGTCAGCCTTGTCGTCCAGCAGGCCACCCAGGGGGCTGAAGTCGTTATAGCTGCCCGGACGTCCGTCTTCACCGTAGTCCAGCTGCGGCTTCCCGTTCGCGCCCAACAGGTTCTGTCCGTTGGCATCCTTGATGTATACCGGGAACAGCGGCGAAACAAACTGCGCAGAGTACCATACGTTGGAGTTCGAGCTGCCGTCGTAGTCGCTGAAGTTCTGCATGGAGTGAGACAATGCCACATTCAGGTTGGTGTTGAACCAGTCGTTGACAGCCGTATTCACATTGGCACGGGCATTGTAACGTTGGAACGCCGTGGTCAGCAGGATACCATCCTCGTTCAGGTAGCCCAGCGAGAACATATACTTGGTCTTCTCCGTGCCTCCATTGATAGAGAACTGATGCTCGTGGCGAAGGGCATTGTCGCGGAGCAAGGCGTCCAGCCATTGCTCGTCCCAAACAGCCTGTGCATCCGGGCGTACATAACCTGTGGCGGGATCTATGATGTTGTCCCAGGTATAGTTCTTGAAAGGATTGTATGCCTCACCTCCCAGACGTCCACTTAACGAAGCGCGTGCAGCGGCCTCTGCGTCAGCCCAGGCATAGCCGGAGTTGAACACATAGTCGTTGCGCAGTGCCTCATAGGTCAGCTGTACAAACTCCTGCTGGTTCAGCATGTCATAAGAATCCAGTGCGCGCGAGGACCAACCCACCGTAGAGCGCCATGACACATTGGACATTCCCTCTTTACCTTTCTTGGTGGTAATAATCACC
>CAMGAL010000098.1 GCA_946007445.1 uncultured Mediterranea sp. | reverse complement strand
TGCTGTGCGGCGTAGGGGGCGATGAACACCTTGGTCTGGTCGGTGAGCTGCTGCTTCAGCTCCACACCGGCGGGAATCTCCTTCAGCGTGTCGGGGGTCTTGTGCTCCCGGTCGAGCAGGGCAACCAGCTCCTTCTCGGCATAAGGGCCGTAGTAGAGGATGCGGTGCTGGTAGCTGTTGAGGGCATGGATGCGGTCTACCAGCTCTTGGGGGTTAGCGGCTTTCAGTTCTGCCTCGCCGGGTGTCAGGGTGGCGCCGTTCACCTTACCCCATTGTACGTAGTAGCGCAGGCGGGCGAAGTTCTGACCCTGGTTGAGTTTGCTGTTGCGGCGTCCCTTCAGCACATCGGCGGTGAAGTTGGCATAGACTTCGGCATTGGCTTGCGCGTCGGCCAGCAGCTTCTCGAAGAGGGCCACGGCGGCAGGCATGTTCTCGCTCAGGCCGCTCAGGGTGACGTAGGTGCGCTCGGCGCCGGGGGTGACTCTGATGTCGCAGGCCAGGCGATAGAACTCGCTCTTCACCTGCTCGGGAGTCATGTCGCTGGTGCCGAGGAGTTCTATGTAGTTGGCGGCGGTGCCGAGGAACTTGTCGTTGGCAGTGCCCATGTCGAAGAGGTAGGTCAGCGAGAAGAGGTCGTTCAGTTCGTTCTTCTTGTAGAGCACGGGGATGCCCTTGCCGGTGGTGAGTTGGGCGAGGTCTTTGCTGAAGTCGAGGAACTTCGGCTCGATGGGAGTCACGGTGCTCTGCTGGATTTCGGTCAGGAAGGCGCTGGCTGTGTCGCGATTCATCTGGATGGGGGTGATTTGCGGCTTGGAGATTTTCTTCTCGTTGAGGTCTTTGCCCTGACGCTTGTAGATGACGGCGTAGTTGCCCTCCTGCAGGTACTTGTTGGCCAGGGCTACGATGTCCTGCTTGGTGAGCTTGGCCATGCGGTCCAGCTTGCCGGCTTCGTCGGCCCAGTCAATGCCGTTGATAAAGGCATCGACAAACATGCTGGCGCGGTAGTCGTTCTCCTCCAGCTGCATCTGCTTGTAGCGGCGCTCGTTGTTGAGGATGGAGGTGAGCATCTGTTCGTCGAAGTCGCCCTCGCGCACCTTCTTCACCTCAGCCAGCAGCAGCTCCTTCAGCTCGTCGAGGCTCTGTCCCTCCTTGGGGCGAGCCTGCATCATCAGGGCCGAGTAGTCGCTCATGGTCATGGGGTAGCAGAAAGCGCCGAGCACCTTCTGCTGTTGCTGCAGGTCGAGGTCGATGAGGCCGGCAGTGCCGTTGTAGAGCACGCTGGAGAGCACCTCCATGCCTTCCATGTCGGGGTCGGCAGCCTTGGGCAGGCGCCAGGCCAGGGTGAGGTTTTCGGCTTCGAGGCCGAGCACGGTCTTCTCGATGGGCTGGTTGATGGGCTCTTCCTGCGGCAGGTTGAGTTTGGGCAGGTTGGCGTTGGGCTTCAGCGAGCCGAAGTATTTGTCGACGAGGGCAATCATCTGGTCGGGGTCGAAGTCACCGCTCAGGCAGATGGCCATGTTGTTGGGTACATACCAGGTGTCGTGGTATCTCTTAATGTTGGTAATGGAGGGATTCTTCAGATGCTCCTGCGTGCCGAGCACGGTCTGCGAGCCGTAGGGGTGGTGGGGAAAGAGGGCGTTGAGCACGGTCTCGTACACCTTGCGGCTGTCGTTGGTGAGCGACATGTTCTTCTCCTCATACACGGTCTCCAGTTCGGTGTGGAAGCCGCGGATGACGCAGTTCTCGAAGCGGTCGGCCTGAATCTTGGCCCAGTTCTCCACCTGGTTGCTGGGGATGTCCTCGGTGTAGCAGGTCACGTCGAAGCTGGTGTAGGCGTTGGTACCGTTGGCGCCGATGGCGGCCATCAGCTTGTCGTACTCGTTGGGGATGGCATACTTGGAGGCTTCGTAGCTCAGGCTGTCAATCACGTGGTAGATGGCCGTGCGCTCCGCCTCGTCGGTGGTCTTGCGATAGACCTCGAACTGCTGCTCGATCTGGTCGAGCAGGGGTTTCTCGAGCTTGTAGTTCTGTGTGCCGAACTTCTCGGTGCCCTTGAACATGAGGTGCTCGAAGTAGTGGGCCAGGCCGGTGGTTTCGGCGGGGTCGTTCTTGCCACCCACGCGCACGGCGATGTAGGTCTGGATGCGCGGAGTCTCCTTGTTGACGGTCATATAGACCTTCAAACCATTCTCCAGGGTGTAGATGCGTGCCTTCAACGGGTCGTTGGGGACACTCTCGTAGCTGTACTTCTCGGAAGAGCAGCTGCTCAGCATGGCGGCCATCAGGGCGACGGCCAGCAGGCTAAAAAGAAGGAAATGTCTCTTCATAAACTGATATTTAAGTTGATGTGCGCAAAGGTATGCGTTTTTTTCATACCTTTGCACTCTCTAAAATGGAATTTATCAAAAAGCACCCAATATTATAAGTAAATCGTATGATTACCGCAGAACAGTTGAAGGACATCAAGGAACGCACCGAGGCGTTGAACCGCTATTTGGACATCGAGGGAAAGAAAATCCAGGTGGAGGAGGAGCAGCTCCGCACGCAGGCTCCCGGATTCTGGGACGACCAGAAGACGGCCGAGGCGCAGATGAAGAAGGTGAAAGGCCTGCAGCAATGGATTGCCGGCTACAACGAGGTCAGCTCGCTGGCCGAGGAACTTCAATTGGCATTCGATTTCTACAAAGACGAACTGGTGACCGAAGAGGAGGTGGACGAAGCCTATGCCAAGGCTGCCGCAGCCGTGGAGGCGCTGGAGCTGAAGAACATGCTGCGCGAGGAGGCCGACCAGATGGATTGCGTGCTGAAAATCAACTCCGGAGCCGGCGGTACGGAGAGTCAAGACTGGGCCAGTATGCTGATGCGCATGTACTTGCGCTACGCCGAGACCCACGGCTACAAGGCCACCATCGCCAACCTGCAGGAGGGCGACGAGGCCGGCATCAAGACCTGCACCATCGAGATTAGCGGCGACTATGCCTATGGCTACCTGAAGGGCGAGAACGGGGTGCACCGCCTGGTGCGCGTGTCGCCCTACAACGCCCAAGGCAAACGCATGACCTCGTTCGCCTCGGTATTCGTCACGCCGCTGGTGGACGACACCATCGAGGTGAACATCGAGCCGGCCCGCATCTCGTGGGACACCTTCCGAAGCGGTGGCGCCGGCGGACAGAACGTGAACAAGGTAGAGTCGGGTGTGCGCCTGCGCTACCAGTACAAGGACCCCTACACGGGCGAGGAGGAGGAAATCCTTATCGAAAATACCGAGACGCGCGACCAGCCCAAGAACCGCGAGAATGCCCTCCGCCTGCTGCGCTCCATGCTGTATGACAAGGAGATGAAGCACCGCATGGCCGAGCAAGCCAAGATTGAGGCCGGCAAGAAGAAGATTGAGTGGGGTTCGCAAATCCGCAGCTATGTGTTCGACGACCGCCGCGTGAAGGACCACCGCACCAACTACCAGACAAGCGATGTCAATGGCGTGATGGACGGCAAGATAGACGGCTTCGTCAAGGCCTATCTGATGGAGTTTGCCGGAAGCGGTGAGTGATGGAGTCTGAACTGAAAGCCCCGTCGGACGTCTGGATACCACCCACTGAAGGGGTGAAATACATCGGCTCCAAGCTGCGTATGCTCCCCTACATAGTGCGCATCATCCACTCCTTGCCTCATGTGCGGACGGTGCTCGACGGCTTTGCTGGCACCACGCGCGTGTCGCAGGCCCTCTACCAACTGGGCTTTGAGGTGACTTGCAACGACCTGGCTGCCTGGTCGGAGGTGTTCGGACGGTGCTACTTGCAAGCCGACCGTCCTGAGGCCTACTACCGAGAGCTGATAGACCACCTCAACTCCCTGCCTCCACGGGCAGGGTGGTTTGCCGATACCTATGGTTCGCTGCCCAAGAGCCCCTTCCAGTATGCCAACCTCTGCAAGCTCGATGCCGTGCGCGAGGAGATTTCCTCCCTCTGGCTTGACCCTCTGGACGAGAGTGTGCTCCTCACCAGCCTGATGCTGGGACTCAATCGGGTGGACAACACCTTAGGACACTTCTCTTCCTACCTCTCCAGCTGGTCGAAGCGCTCCTATCGGGAGCTATTTCTACCTCTCCCCCGACTGCTGAATATTTCCCTCCCGAGGAAAAAATCGGAGGTGCTGCGCGGCGATGTGTTCCAAGCCGTGGAAGGGCGCCGTTTCGATGTGGCCTATTTCGACCCTCCCTACGGCTCGAACAACGAAAAGATGCCCCCTTCGCGGGTGCGTTATGCGGCCTATTACCACTTCTGGACGTCGGTGGTGCTCAACGACCGTCCGCAGGTGTTCGGCCGTGCGGGGCGTCGAGCCGACACGCGCGACCTCGTCAGCGCCTCGCCCTTCGAGGAGTATCGCACCGACGGCGAGGGGCGACATGTGGCCATGGAGACCCTGCGCGAGCTGGTAGCGCGCACTGATGCCCGCTACATCCTGCTCTCCTACAGCTCGGGAGGTCGGGTGACGAAGCAGGAACTGCTGGAACTGCTGCTGGAGAACGGCCACCTGCTGCAGGTGATGGAGGTGAATTGCCGCAAGAATGTGATGGCCCACATGACCTGGACCAACCTTTGGAGCGCCGACGACGGCGGCCACCAGGAATACCTCTTCCTGATCGAGAAACAATGAGCCCGGAGGGGCGATATGTAGGCAAAAAGACACTCCATAGGAGAAAATAGAGTGTTAAAAACAAATAATTCATCGTATTGCATTGATATTTCAAAAGTTATTAGTATCTTTGCAGCCCGAAAAAGTGTATAGTTGAATTTAAATAAACAATAATATATAACCAAAAACAATTAAAATGCCTACAATTCAGCAATTAGTAAGAAAAGGACGTGAGGTGTTGGTAGACAAAAGTAAGTCTCCTGCGCTGGATTCTTGTCCTCAAAGACGTGGCGTTTGCGTGAGAGTGTACACAACCACTCCGAAAAAGCCTAATTCGGCTATGCGTAAGGTAGCCCGTGTTCGTTTGACCAATGGTAAGGAAGTGAACTCCTACATCCCGGGAGAAGGCCACAACCTGCAGGAGCACAGCATCGTGCTGGTGCGTGGTGGTCGTGTGAAGGACCTCCCCGGTGTACGTTATCACATCGTTCGTGGTACGCTCGATACCGCCGGTGTGGCAGGCCGCACACAGCGTCGCTCCAAGTATGGTGCCAAGCGCCCCAAGCCCGGTCAGGCTCCCGCTAAGAAGAAATAATCGACTTAGAACCCCTGAAAGACAGTAAATCAAGAAAGTAAATAATTACGTTTTAGTTTACTTGGAATGCTAAAGGTTGAGTAAATGCTCCGGTGGGGGCGTTGAAGAAGACAGAGGTAAACAACCAAGAACGAAAAACATTATTAAAGAAACAAATGAGAAAAGCAAAACCCAAAAAACGCGTCATCCTGCCGGATCCCGTGTTCAATGATGTGAAAGTTTCCAAATTCGTCAACCATCTGATGTACGATGGCAAGAAGAATACGTCTTATGAGATTTTCTATGCCTCTCTGGAAACAGTGAAAAACAAAATGCAGAACGAAGAGAAGTCTGCTCTTGAGATCTGGAAGAAAGCGTTGGATAATGTGACTCCTCAAGTGGAAGTAAAGTCTCGCCGTGTAGGTGGTGCTACCTTCCAGGTTCCTACTGAAATCCGTCCCGACCGCAAGGAATCAATCTCGATGAAAAATCTGATTCTCTTTGCCCGCAAGCGTGGCGGTAAGTCTATGGCCGACAAGCTGGCCGCTGAAATCATGGATGCCTACAATGAGCAGGGTGGTGCTTTCAAGCGTAAGGAGGATATGCACCGCATGGCTGAGGCTAACCGCGCATTCGCTCACTTCCGATTCTAATCAAACCACTAAATATAAGTATTAGAATATGGCAAAGCACGATTTACATTTGACAAGAAACATCGGTATCATGGCTCACATCGATGCCGGTAAGACTACAACTTCTGAACGTATCTTGTTCTACACGGGTCTGACGCACAAGATCGGTGAGGTGCACGACGGTGCCGCCACGATGGACTGGATGGAGCAGGAGCAGGAGCGTGGTATTACCATCACCTCGGCTGCTACGACTACCTTCTGGAACTATGATGGCAAGAAGTTCAAGATCAACCTGATTGACACTCCGGGACACGTGGACTTCACCGCCGAGGTAGAGCGCTCGCTGCGCGTGCTGGACGGTGCTGTGGCTACCTACTGCGCTGTAGGTGGTGTAGAACCCCAGTCGGAGACTGTATGGCGTCAGGCTGACAAGTACAACGTTCCCCGTATCGGTTATGTGAACAAGATGGACCGTTCGGGTGCCGACTTCTTCGAAGTGGTTCGCCAGATGAAGGATGTGCTCGGTGCAAATCCCTGCCCCGTAGTCATTCCTATCGGTGCTGAAGAGAACTTCAAGGGTGTGGTTGACCTCATCAAGATGAAGGCCATTCTGTGGCACGATGAGACGATGGGTGCCGACTACGACGTAGAAGATATTCCTGCCAACTTGGTAGACGAGGCTGAAGAGTGGAGAGACAAGATGCTGGAGAAGGTGGCCGAGTTTGACGAGGCTCTGATGGAGAAGTATTTCGACGATCCTGCGACCATCACTGAGGAGGAAATCCTTCGCGCTTTGCGTGCCGGCACGCTGAAGATGGAGATTGTCCCCATGCTCTGCGGCTCTTCGTTCAAGAACAAGGGCGTACAGACGCTGCTCGACTATGTCTGCGCTTTCTTGCCCTCGCCCATGGATACTCCCAACATCATCGGTACGAACCCCGAGACCGGTGCTGAGGAAGACCGCAAGCCCGATGAGGATGAGAAGACTTCGGCTTTGGCATTCAAGATTGCTACTGACCCCTATGTAGGCCGTCTGACCTTCTTCCGCGTTTATTCGGGTAAGGTAGAGGCTGGTTCCTATATCTACAATACCCGCTCGGGCAAGAAGGAGCGTGTGTCTCGTCTGTTCCAGATGCACTCCAACAAGCAGAACCCCGTGGAAGTAATCTCTGCCGGTGACATCGGCGCAGGCGTTGGTTTCAAGGATATTCGTACCGGTGATACGCTCTGCGACGAGACTGCACCTATTGTACTGGAATCTATGGACTTCCCCGAACCCGTTATCGGTATCGCCGTAGAGCCCAAGACTCAGAAGGATATGGAGAAGCTCTCCAATGGTCTGGCCAAGCTGGCCGAAGAGGACCCCACCTTCACCGTTCGCACCGACGAACAGAGCGGACAGACCGTTATCTCGGGTATGGGTGAGCTCCACTTGGATATCATCATCGACCGTCTGAAGCGCGAGTTCAAGGTTGAATGTAACCAGGGTAAGCCTCAGGTTAACTATAAGGAAGCCATCACGAAGACTGTCAACCTCCGCGAGGTCTACAAGAAGCAGTCGGGTGGTCGCGGTAAGTTTGCCGACATCATCGTGAATGTAGGTCCCGTGGACGAAGACTTCAAGGAGGGCGGACTGCAGTTCGTCAATGAGGTTT
>CAMGAL010000097.1 GCA_946007445.1 uncultured Mediterranea sp. | reverse complement strand
CTGGCACCTGTGGCGCTTCAACCCCGCTCTGGAGGAAGAGGGCAAGAATCCGTTCTCGCTCGACTCTAAGGAGCCCGCTTGGGAAGGCTTCCAAGACTACCTGAAGGGTGAGGTTCGCTTTGCATCTGTCATGAAGCAGTATCCTGCTGAGGCAGCCGACCTTTTCCAGGCTTGCGAAGACATGGCCAAGAAGCGCTACCAGAGCTATGTGCGCATGACGCAGATGGATTGGAGCAAGTAAGCTATTTGAGTTTTTAAGTTTTTCAGTTTTTGAGTGGATAATGACTTAAGAAATTGAGAACTTAAAAACTCACCAACTTAGAAACTTAGAAACTCAAAAACTTAATAAGCTATGATTTCATTCATTATTTGGATTATCGGTCTCGTATTGGCTATCAAAGCCGTGCTGGAGATCATGAAGTGGGACATTGATGGTGTCAAGAAGCTCTTAGTGGCCATCCTCATCCTCCTCACCAGCTGGGTAGGACTTGCTGTCTATTACTTCTGGGGACGTGAGAATCTTCCCAACCTGCTGAAGTAAGCCCCGCTTGCTATCCATAAAAACTGTAGGAGGTAAACATCCGTCAATCGGTGTTTACCTCCTACTTTTATATGATTATCCATTAAATATCTTGAAACCGACAAAGAAGGTGCGAGGCTGCGTGGGACCGTAGAAGTAGCCGGCATCGCGGAACTCGCCCTTATCCAGATCCTTCTGGAAGCTGTTGAAGATGTTCTGCACACCGGTGTTGAGCTGCAGCTTGATGTGGTCGTGTAGGATGAAGGTGTAGTTGAGTTTCAGGTTCAGGTCGAGGAACTGAGGGGTATGCTCCATGCGATCCTGTTCGATGTAGCCGGCATAGTGGGGCACAATCATCCGGCCGGTATAGGTACCCGACAGCGAGAAGTCGAAGTGCTTGGTAGGCTGGGAGGCAAAGGTGAAGTAGCCGTAATAGTCGGGCGTGCGAGGCATACGACGAGTGGTGAGGCTCACCCCATCCACCTCGGTCCAAACCTCGGACTGCGTGTAGCGGCTGCGCTGTGCGGTGAAGCCCTTCTGTAAGGAGGCTTCGCGCCCGTGAGATATCTTGGCATCCAGGTTGGCGCCATACACCTTGGCGCCGGCACAGTTGCGGCGCTCTTTGATAACATCGCCGGCCTCGTTCTTGCCCACATCCTCCAGCACGAAGACATCGTCCAGGTGGGTATAGAAACCTTCGAGCAGCACATTGGCCTGCCAGTGACCGAGGTGCAGGGTGTAGTCCACCGAACCGCTGAAGCTGTTGCTGCGCTCCTCGCGCAGACCGTCGGCCAGCCGAATCTGTACTCCCTCGCCTCCTACAGCGGTGACGTGGAGGTCTTCGTCGTAGGCTTGTGGCGCACGGAAGCCGGTCGAATAGGTCAGGCGTGCCTGCAGGTCGTCGGTGGGTTTATAGAGCAGGTTGAGGCGGGGGCTCAGGATGAGTCCGTCAATGAGGTTGTGGTTGTCGGCCCGCACGCCGGCCAGGATGGAGAGTTGGCCCGCCTTCCACTCGTTTTGCAAGAAGAGGCTACCGATGCGTACGTCCTGCTTCATATCTCGGTGATAGCCCGTCATGACATCGTGCAGCCTGTTCTGCTGATACTCCAGTCCCGCTGTGAAGGTGGAGGGAGCGAACAGACACTGCGCCAGCTGCCCCACATACATGGCACCGCCCACCCAGGTCAGGTCGCTGGTCTTGCCATAGGCATTGGGGTCGCGTTGTGCCCCGTAGTAGCTGTTGCGGTCGGTGTGCTGCAGGGAGGAGTAGAACGAGAGCTTGTGCTGATACTCCTTCCAGATGAGGTCGTAGGTCAGGCCTCCGCTGTTGATGACGTGACGCGTCTGCTCGGTGATGTCGGCTTCATGGGGTTGCAGGTCGAAGTGGTTTCCTCCGCGACGCATCTCGTTGGTGGTGTGATACTCCAGCCCGATGCGGCTGAACTTCGTGGGACGATAGTAGGCCCTCAGACCGAAGGTATTCATGTTGAGCTTGCCCAACTCCGAGAAGCCGTCGCCATCGCGGTCGTAGGGGTTGCGGTTGCGATAGCTCTCGTAGAGGGCCAGCCCATAGGAGTTGTCCGGTGCCACCATCGAAACATTGGCACCCATGTACTGCTCCCACGACTCGCCATCCATGTTGGAGAGGGTGCTGGAGAGCTGAAACGAGTTGCTCACGGGGTCTTTGGTAATGATGTTGATGGTGCCTCCCACGGCATTGGCGCCAAACAGGGCCGAACCGCCGCCTCGCACCACCTCGACGCGCTCAATCATGTTGACCGGAATCTGCTCCAGCCCGTACACGCCGCTCAGGGCGCTCACCACGGGGCGGCTGTTGATGAGTATCTGTGAATAAGGGCCTTCCAGACCATTGATGCGCACCTGGGGGAAACCGCAGTTTTGGCAGTTGTTCTCCACCCGCAGGCCCGACTGGTAGTTGAGACTCTTGGCCAAGTCGGTGGAGTTAACCATCTCAAACAGGCGCGGCCCCACCACGTTGACCACCACGGGTGCCTCCTTGCGGCTCACCTCGTTGCGATTGGCCGACACCACCACTTCGTCGGTGGTGAACACCTCTTCCTCCAGCTGGAAATGGAGCAAGGCGGTATAGTCGCGCTGCACCACCACTTGCTTCACCTGCGTCTTGTAGCCTACAGCCGATACGCGCAGATGATACTTGCCGGGAGTCAGGTTGCGAAACTCAAACTGCCCCTGTTCGTTACTGACTGTTCCGCGGCCATTCTCCTGAATCAGGATAGTGGCATACGGAATATTTTCTTCACTTCCTTTCACGACCACGTGGCCGGAAATCATGTTTCCCTCCTTGATGGGATTGACGGCACACACCGTCTGTGCGATGCCTGCCACTGCAAGCACCAGCATCCAAAAGTATTGCTTCATGGGTAAAAATCAAAAAATGAGTGATAAATGGTGAATCCCGACGTATGGACACACCACAACCGTAGGGACGGAGCGAATCCGTTCCTACTAAAACATCAGGAATTATCCGACAAATACCTGCTCAACGCCGGAAGGAGGGGCACGCAGTTGGGGAGGCATGACCGACTGCACTTCGGCCAGAATGACCTCGCACTCCTCGTCCAGCAACGCCAGCAGTTGCCACACCGGATGCAGCACATCGCATCCGACAGGCTCCAGGGTGTCGAAAGTAGAGAGAAAGTGAAGTGTGAGGGTGTCGCTTGCCGTGTGGTCGTGAGAGCCTTGGAAAGGGTGTGAATGAACAATCATCACACCATTGACACAATGGACGTGCGTAAAGCTCATGATGCCGATCAGGTAACCGGCAAAGAGTGCCAGCAGAAGCATCGCTGTCAAGGAATGTCTGTAACCTGTCTGTTTCACGTCCGTTTCAATTTCTTTAATCGCTTATATAGATAGTTTGTGTGTGTGTCAGCTTTTGACTTATTGTATCGTGTCGCCATACATCAACCGATAGTCACGCCGGGCAGCAGGTACGGTCCATTCACTCGGGACGAACTTCCACTGGTTGAGGGGGCGAGGTGATATGGATTGCTGCTCCTCGATGTACTGCATGAGGTAGTAGCGCATATCGCGATCGGTAGAGAAGAGGATGCGCGAGGCCAACTCTTCCTGCGGTATGCCGGCGCCCTTGGTCAGGAACTCGCCGCCGCCGGTACCCCGGTAAGAGTTGACGGCTACCCGGTAGAAGCGGTTCTCGTCAAACGGAGTACCGTCTGCCATGCACTCGATATGCACTCGTTGGCCTTCGGGTTTGGAGACATCCACCGTATAGCGGATGCCTGCCGCAGAATCGAAATTGTAGAGATAGTTCTCCAGCAGATCGCAGCCCTTCCTGCCGGTCCACTCGCCTGCAGGGCGGAACCGAATCAGATGGTCCTCTTCCGATGTCATCTGTGCGGTCCATTGGTCGTACGACATCTCCAGCATCCGATGGACTTCGCGCCCTGAGAGGCGCATGGTGTAGAGCCGATTCTCAAACACATAGAGGTTGAACATATCGCCCACGGTCAGGTCGCCCCGGGGGATGGTGATGTCGCACGCAAGAGGTGCCGTCAGCGAGATGTCAGCCCCGGTGAAGGCCAGCTGCAGGGAGTGGATCAGGTCGATGAATCCCGACGGGCCAAAGACAGCGTCGCGTATGGAGATGGTCTCGTTCATCGAACCTATCTTCTGCGAAACGAACTTCTTGAGCTGTTGCAGCTGCGGGTCAAAGTGCTGCATAAACTCCTCGCTGATGCCATAATTATTCGTATTGGAGAGCACTCCGCTGATTTTCTTCCCGACCACCTTGTGCTTGCGTAGGGTGAGTTGCACATCGATGTTCACCACCTTCGCGCCCCCGACACCGGGGTTCATGACCAGCACCGAGTCGCCTACTACGTTGCACACCTTGGTGCGCAGGGGCTTGTGGTCATGCCCCGCCAGGACGATGTCGAATCCGGGTACCCGTCGGGCCACCTCCACCGAGGCGTTCTCGCGATAGCGGTCCATCATGGTGAGAGCCTCTACACCCGAGTGGAAGAGTCCTATCAGCACGTCGGGCTTCTCCCGACGGCGGATGATGTCCACCCAGCGGCGGGCCGTCTCCTCCATGTCGTCAAAACGCAATCCGCGCCACAGATGCTCGCTCAGCCATACGGGAATGGCCGGGGTAATCATGCCCAGTACGGCAATCTTCACCCCGTCGCGTTGAATGATGGTGTAGGGTTTGAAATGGGGTTCGCCGGTGGCGGTATCAATGATGTTAGCCCCCAACATGGGGCATTGGCACTGACCGGCCCAGCGGTCCATCACCGAGCGGCCTGTCTCCACATCGTGGTTGCCCACCGTAGCCGCATGGTAGCCCATGAAGTTCATCATCGCAGCCGTCAGATGGGGAGATACCGTGTCTATATAGTTGTAATAGTAGGCCGTGGGCTGTCCCTGCAAGATGTCACCGTTTTCCAGCAAAATGAGGTTGTCTCCATACAACTCACGTTTCTTCTGCACAAAGGCGTGGACGCGAGCCAGGCTGCCGGAAGTCTCCACTCCCGAACGCAGGTCGGTGGAATAGTAGCTTCCATGAATATCGCTGGTTTGCACAATTTTGAGCTTTACCACCCGATCGGCGGCAAAGCAACCAAGGCTGATAGCCATCAGAGCCAGGAATATGGCAAGAGTCTTTCGCATAATCTTTGGTCAAATTCGGAGGCAAAATTAGACAAAATTTCCGAAACGCCCAAATGCGCAACGGGGAAAATGGTTCATCCGACTTTTTTCCTTATCTTTGCAGCCGCATGAAGCGCCCCATAGCGCCATATACAGAACATGATGACAGACAACACTTTCCCCACGCTGATTGCCCAAAAGCTGGGCATCCAGCTCCGCCAGGTAGAAGCTACCCTGCGCCTACTGGCCGACGGAGCCACCGTCCCCTTCATAGCCCGCTACCGCAAGGAAGCCACAGGCTCGCTCGACGAGGTACAGATCGAAGAGATACGCAGCCAGCACGACCGGCTCAACGAGCTGGCCCAACGCAAGCAGACCATCCTGCGCACCATCGAGGAGCAAGGCCGGCTGACCGACGAGCTGCGCCAGAGCATCGACTCCTGCTGGGACTCCACCCAGCTGGAAGACCTCTACCTGCCCTACAAGCCGAAGCGGCGCACCCGGGCCGAAATGGCACGCCAGCGAGGGTTGGAGCCCCTGGCCCGGCTACTGATGCAGCAACGCGACCCGCACCCCGAAGCGGCGGCCCGAGCCTACGTCAAAGGGGAGGTGAAGGATGTGGAAGAGGCCCTGCGCGGTGCACGCGACATCCTGGCCGAACAGATCAACGAAGATACCCGGGCACGCCAGCGCGTGCGCCAGACCTTCGAGCGTCAGGCCCGGCTGCAAGCCCGCGTAGTGAAGGGACAAGAGGAGGCCGGAGCCAACTACCGCGACTACTTCGACTGCGACGAGTCGCTCCACCGCTGCAGCTCTCACCGCCTGCTGGCCATCCGACGCGCCGAGGCCGAGGGCATCCTAAAGGTCTCTATCGACACCGACAACGAGCAGTGCCACGAGCGGCTCGAACGTCTCTACCTGCACGGCCGTGGCGCCTGCACCGAGCAGGTGGACGAGGCCATCCGCGACGCCTACAAGCGGCTGCTGAAGCCCTCCATCGAGACCGAGTTTGCCGCCCGCAGCAAGGAGCTGGCCGACGACGAGGCCATCCGCGTCTTTGCCACCAACCTACGCCAGCTGCTCATGGCCGCCCCCCTGGGACAGAAGCGTGTCATGGGCATCGACCCGGGCTTCCGCACCGGCTGCAAGGTGGTGTGCCTCGACGCCCAGGGGCAGCTGCTCCACAACGAGAACATCTACCCCCACCCGCCCGTCAGCAAGACGCGTGAGGCCATGGCCAAGCTCAGCCAGATGATAGAGGCCTACCGCATCGAAGCCATCGCCGTGGGCAACGGCACCGCCAGCCGCGAGACCGAGCGCTTCCTGCAGCAGATGCAGCTGGGCAGCAACATCCAAGTCTTCGTGGTGAGCGAGCAAGGAGCCTCCATCTACTCGGCCTCCAAGGTGGCCCGCGAGGAGTTTCCCGACTACGACGTCACCGTGCGCGGAGCCGTCTCCATCGCCCGCCGACTGATGGACCCCCTGGCCGAACTGGTCAAGATTGACCCCAAGTCCATCGGCGTGGGCCAGTATCAGCACGATGTGGACCAGACGAAGCTCAAGCGGATGCTCGACCAGGTGGTGGAGCAGTGCGTCAACCAGGTAGGCGTCAACCTCAACACGGCCAGCAGCCACCTGCTGACCTACATCGCCGGACTGGGTCCTGCCCTGGCCCGCAACATCGTGGAGTATCGCTCGCAGCACGGGCCCTTCAGCTCGCGCCGCCAGCTGCTGCAGGTGCCCCGCATGGGGGCCAAAGCCTTCGAGCAGTGTGCCGGCTTCCTGCGCATCCCCGGTGCCACCCATCCGCTGGACAACACGGCCGTCCACCCCGAGAGCTATCCGCTCGTGGAGCGGATGGCAGCCGACCTGGGCTGCAGCATCGAGCAGCTCATCGCCAGTGCCGACCTGCGCCGACGCATCCAACCGGAGCGCTACCTCTCCCCCACCGTGGGCCTCCCCACCCTGCACGACATCCTGCAGGAGCTGGAGAAGCCCGGCCGCGACCCTCGCGGTCCCATCACCGTCTTCGAGTTCGACTCCTCCGTCCACACCATCGACGACCTCCATCCCGGCATGGAACTGCCCGGCATCGTGACCAACATCACCAACTTCGGCGCCTTCGTCGATATCGGCATCAAGGAGAACGGCTTGCTCCACATCTCGCAGATGGCCGACCGCCGCATCAACCGCCCGGACGAAGTGGTCAGCATCCATCAGCAGCTGCGTGTCCGTGTGCTGGACATCGACCTCGAGCGCCGCCGCATCTCGTTGACGTTGCGAGGCCTCGCAGGGAAGAGCTGAGGGCAGAGTATGGATGTTTTACTATGCAAAAAGCATTCCACCGGAC
>CAMGAL010000096.1 GCA_946007445.1 uncultured Mediterranea sp. | reverse complement strand
CAGTTGACACATACAGAGAGGGTGTACCCAAAAACTGATTTTTGATACACCCTCCTACTGATTATTTCATGAGTACCGCAAAGGTATAGCGGGCTGAAGGCCCATCCTGACCGCGATTTGACACCTCAAACCAGGTCATGAAAAGTTCCCATCAAGTGATGTGTGAATCCATTCGATGATGACGGTCGTTGATACATTCGATTCGTCTGAATCTTCAAGGGACGCTATTCAACTATCCTCCACCGCAAGGAGGAGGGGAGTTAATTGCTACGGGCACACCAAACCCAGCATTTCGTCAACATTCTTCCCCATCACACTTCACGTAGGGCAGACGCAACGATGCCATCGTATAGGCAGACCTGCGTATCTGCTCCACCTGCGAAACAACTTAACACAACAAATCCTCCAGTTTGTCAAAATATCAAAAAAGTACAGCTATTGCGATTTTTCAAACCGTTGATTACCAATGATTTGCAAATTTCACTCTCTCGGCTTTTGTCAAGAATGAGGAGGCTCTGACTCCAGTGTGACTCCAGTGTGATTCCAGTATGACTCCAGTGTGACTCCACTAAGCGGATTTTTGCATGGTAAGACAATCAGACATTACATCGTGGAGAGACAGTGGAGTCAGTGGGGAGGGAGAAGGGAGGAAGGGCAGGACCAAGGGGAAGTGGCCGCGCCCTCCTTGTAAGGATTAGCGACAGAGAAGGATCAGAGCTGTTGCAGCAACCCGCTGCAGGCATCCTCCAGGAGGTCCAGCACATGCTCGAAGCCCTCGGCACCGCCGTAATAGGGGTCGGGCACATGGTCGGCCCAGGTGTAGCGGAGGCAGTAGTCGGTCATGCGGTGTATCTTCGCACACGCCTCGGGCGAGGGAGCCCGGTCGCGCAGGTCGTCCAGGTTGCGGTCATCCATGCCGATGATGAGGTCGAAGTGGAGGAAGTCGTCGGTGCAGACAGGCCGTGAGCGATGGGTCAGCTGGTAGCCCCTGCGGGCCGCATGGGCTCGCATACGGGGGTCGGGCAGTTCGCCCCGGTGGTAGCTGAGGATGCCGGCCGAGTCTATCTCAAACTCCGCTTCGCGTCCGGCCTCCCGCACCAGGTGCTTCATCACCGCCTCGGCCGTGGAGGAGCGGCAGATGTTGCCGAGGCAGACAAAGAGGATGCGCTTCATAGGGTCACCCCCTTTCGGTGGCGCATATCGGCCAGGTAGGTTTCGAAAGCCTCCACGCTGCGGTTCAGAATCAGCTCCTCGGGAAACTCCGTCTCGGCCAGCAGCGGATAGAGGTAGCCATACTCGGCCACATCAAACGAGATGTGGGCATCGCTGCCCAGCAGAACGGGCTGTCCGTACTGCTTGCAGAGGCGCAGTAGCTGCAGGTTGTTGTCTCGTGCCTCCTCTTTGTGGCGGATAGGCTTCAGCGAACTGTTGTTGATTTCCAGCAGGGTGCCATAGCGGAGGGAGGCCTCCACCAGTGCCTCCATGTGCATAGCGGCCGTGCCGTCGCCCGGATGGCTGATGAGGTCGATGTAGGGATGGGCCATAGCCTGTACCAAGCCCTGTGTATTCTCGTCGCAAGTGCCGGGGGTGTAGCAGAGGGCGCGGCCGCCCGCACGGCGGAGGGCCCGCCGCTGCCTGTACTCCTCCGGCAGTGCGAGCGGGCCGCGAGTGTCGATCACATTGATTTCTGCCCCCAGCAGCAGCCGCACGCCATACATGGTGCGGGGCACGACATGGAGGTTGCGGAGGTAGATGAGGTCGCACGTGCCGGGTATGCCGGGCGTATGCTCCGTGATGCCCAGCAGGCGGATGCCCTTGTCGGCAGCAGCCCGCACCATCTCCTGTAGGGTGCTGTAGGCATGTCCGCTGGCCACGGTGTGCGTGTGTAGGTCTAATTCTATTTGCATTTCTATTTTCAGTTTATGAGTTACGAAGTATGAGGGACGAGAGAAGTCAGAATACATTCACTTCACGAGACAGCCGGATGCCGAAGCGGGCGTCGACCGAGCGGACAATCTCTTCGGACAGGCGATAGATTTCTTCGCCCGTGGCATGGCCCTTGTTGACCAACACCAGTGCCTGCTTCTCATAGACGGCTGCATCGCCCACAGCACGCCCCTTCCAGCCGCACTGTTCGATGAGCCAGCCTCCCGAGAGTTTCACCCGGCCGTCGGCCGCAGGGAAAGCAGGCATATCCGGGTACTCCTGACGGAGCGCTTCGGCCTGCGCTGCAGGCACCACCGGATTGGTAAAGAAGCTGCCCGCATTGCCCAACTTGGCAGGGTCGGGCAACTTGGAACGGCGCAGGTCGATGACCGCCTGGCGCACGGCCTGAAGGGTACAGGGCTGCCCGCTACGGGCCAACGCATCGGCCAGCCCCCGATAGGAGAGGTTCGGCGTGCCTCTCTTGCAGAGCCGCAGGCACACCTCGGTCAGAGCATAGTGCTTCATGTCGGGACGTTTGAACAGCGAGTCGCGGTAGCCGTATGCACACTCCTGCCGGCTCCAGCGGTGCCGGTGGCCAGTCAGCAAATCGACACCCTCCACCGAGCTGAGCACGTCGGCCAGCTCCACGCCGTAGGCTCCGATGTTTTGCACCGCCGCACTGCCCACCTCGCCGGGTATCAGCGAGAGATTCTCAATCCCCTGCCATCCGTGCGACACGCAGTAGGCCACCAGGTCGTCCCAGCAGGTGCCGGCTCCCACGGCCAGGGTGACGTGAGTCTCATCCTCTGCCTTCAGACGGATATAGCGTATTTCGGAGTGGAGGATGGTGCCTTCATAATCTTTCGTAAACAGCAGGTTACTGCCTGCCCCGACGTGCAGCAGCGGAGGCTGCATACCTCCCCCGGCCATCCGGGCCTGCAGCTCCTCCACCGAGTGGTAGGAGAAGAAGTGACGGGCATATACGTCAATGCCCAATGTATTCGGAATCTGTATCATAAGCTAAACCATGTATGGGTATGTCAGACGCGCTGTATGTGTGCTCCCAACGCATTCAGGCGTTGCTCGATGCACTGGTAGCCGCGGTCTATCTGTTGGATGTTGCTGATTTCGCTCACGCCCTCGGCACTCATGGCTGCAATGAGCATGGCAATGCCTGCGCGGATGTCGGGCGACGCCATCCGTCCGGCATGTAGCGGCTTGCGGTGGTCATGCCCCACCACGACGGCCCGATGGGGGTCGCAGAGGATAATCTGTGCGCCCATGTCTATCAGCCTGTCCACGAAGAAGAGGCGGCTCTCGAACATCTTCTGGTGAATCAGCACGGTCCCCTTGGCCTGTGTGGCCACCACCAGCATCACACTGATGAGGTCAGGCGTCAGTCCCGGCCAGGGCGCATCGGCCAGGGTCAGGATAGAGCCATCCAGGAAGGTCTCTATCTCGTAGTGCTCGTGCGCGGGGATGTAGAGGTCATGGCCCCGTTGCTCCATCCGTACGCCAAGGCGATGGAAGTGCTCGGGAATGATGCCTAAGTCTGCCATAGAGACACCGGCAATGGTCAGTTCGCTGCGGGTAATGGCAGCCATCCCAATGAAGCTGCCTACCTCTATCATGTCCGGCTGCAGCGTATGGGTGGCCCCATGCAGCTCCTCCACGCCATCCACCACCAGCAGATTGGAGCCGATGCCACTGATGCGGGCTCCCATCCGCACCAGCAGACGGCAGAGCTGCTGGACGTAGGGTTCGCAGGCGGCGTTGTAGAGGGTGGTACGGCCATGAGCCAGCACGGCAGCCATCAGGATATTGGCCGTGCCCGTCACCGAGGCTTCATCCAGCAGCATGTAGCAACCCTCCAGTCGGGCAGCCTCGATGCGGCACAGGTTGGTCGGGTTCTCCACCTGCATCTTTGCGCCTAACTTCATGAAGCCCAGGAAGTGGGTGTCCAGTCGTCTGCGCCCTATCCGGTCGCCTCCGGGGCGGGGCACCAGTGCCTGGCCCGTACGGGCCAGCAAAGGACCGGTCAGCATGATGCTGCCACGCAGCGAGGCACAGCGTTTCAAGTATTCGGGCGAGCACAAGAACTCCTCATGGAGTGTCTCGGCCTGGAAGCCGAGGCCTCCATCGGCGTGGCGGTTCACCTTGACGCCCGCCTCTTTCAGTATCTCTATCAGGTTGTTTACATCCTCTATATCAGGCAGATTGTGGATAGTCACCTCCTCACGGGTCAGCAAGGTGGCGCACAAGATTTGCAACGCCTCGTTCTTGGCCCCTTGGGGGACGATGGTGCCCTGCAGGCGGTGGCCACCTTCTATCACGAAGGTGCTGCCCTGAGCGGCATTCTCTTTCATTGGATTTTTCATGTTTGTTGAGGTATATATATGATAAGGAATCTCATTACATGGGGTCAACGTCGTAGTAGAGCAGGACGGACTTGAACGCCTCCTCGCTCAGGGCCTGCTGCCGCAGTTGTCGCAAGCATTGGCGCACGCGGCTCATCGAGGCCTCCACCTCCACCTTCAGCATCAGCTTGCGGATAAAGAGGGTCTGCACCCTCGATACGGGCGGACGGTCGGGGCCCAAGACCCGGGCACCGAACACCGCGCGCAGGCGCTCGGCATAGAGGTGGGCCAGGCGGTCGAGCAGAGCCTCGTCGCGGTGCTTCAAGTAGATGTACACCAGCCGATAGAAGGGCGGGTAGCGGAAGAGGCGCCGCTCCTCGAGCTGCGTGGCCACCATGCCCTCGAAGTCGTTGGTCATGACCTGACGGATGATGGGGTGGGCCATGCTTTTGGTCTGCAGCAGCACCAGCCCCTGCTTCTGCTTGCGGCCGGCGCGTCCGGCCACCTGAGCCATCAGCTGGAACGCTCGTTCATAAGCCCGGAAGTCGGGATAGTTGAGCATCGTATCGGCATGGAGGATGCCCACCACACTGACCCGGTCGAAGTCCAACCCTTTGGAAACCATCTGGGTACCTATCAGGACATCGGTCTTGCCCTGCTCAAAGTCGGCAATGATGCGCTCGTAGGCCGTGCGCGTGCGGGTGGTGTCGAGGTCCATCCGCGCCACCCGGGCCTCGGGAAACAGTTGCTGCATCTCATCCTCAATCTTTTCCGTGCCAAAACCCCGGTTGCGCAAGTCGGTTCCCTCGCAGGCAGGACAGCGCCGGGGAGCCGGCACGGTGTAGCCGCAGTAGTGGCAGGTCATCTGCCCGTTTCCCTTGTGGTAGGTCAGACTGACATCACAATACTTGCACTTGGGCACCCATCCGCAGGTGTGGCACTCTATCATCGGCGCAAAGCCCCGGCGGTTCTGAAACAAAATGACCTGCTCCTTCCTATCGAGGGCCTCGTGAATACGCTGTAGCAACAGGGGTGAGAAGGGGCCGTTCATCCGCCGCTTGCGTTGCAGCTCCTGGATGTCCACCGGCACAATCTCGGGCAGCTGCAACTCCTGGTGGCGGTGCATCAGGCGCACCAGCCCGTACTTGCCCGTCGTGGCGTGATGCCAGCTCTCGATGGAGGGAGTGGCCGAACCCAGCAGCGTCTTGGCCCCTGCCATAGCGGCCAGTACCAGGGCAGCATTGCGGGCATGGTAGCGGGGAGCCGGGTCTTGCTGCTTGTAGGAGGTCTCATGCTCCTCGTCCACAATGACCAACCCCAGCCGCTGGAAGGGGAGGAAGATGGAGGAGCGCACCCCCAAGATGATATCGTACGGATGGTCAGAAAGCTGTCGCTGCCACACCTCGACCCGTTCGGCATCGGGATATTTGGAGTGATACACCCCCAGCCGAGTGCCGAACACGCGGCGCAGGCGGCGCAAAATCTGGTCGGTCAGGGCAATCTCGGGCAGCAGGTAGAGCACCTGCTCGCCCCGGCGCAGCGCCTCGGCGATGAGGTGGATGTAGATTTCGGTCTTGCCGCTGGAGGTCACGCCATAGAGCAGGCAGACACTCTTCTGCCGGAACTGGCTCTCTATCTCCCGAAAAGCCTGCTCCTGATGCGGGTTGAGGGGATGGAGAGGTTGCCCCTGGGCAGCCCCTTCGCCGGCCAGGCGGCCTATCTCATAGGTGTAACTTTCCAAGATGCCGTTCTTCAGCAGGGCCGTCAGAGCGGCCGGCGAGCAGCCCTGCTCTTGCAGCAGGCAGCTCTTGCTCACCTCGTCGGGCACGTTCTGTGGCAGGCTGCCCGAGAGGGAGAGGTACTTCATCACCACGTCCGCCTGCTTGGGGGCTTTCCGCTCCAGCCGGTCCAGCAGGGTGTGGAGGGCTGCCTCGGTGCGATAGGCCTCGGCCAGCCGGATGTGCAGTTCGGTCTTGGGGCGATAGGTCTGCCGCAGCGATTCCTTGATGCTGATGGCCCCCTTTTGCAGCAGTCGCTCGATGAGGACCAGGGTATTGGCATAGCCGGAGTCCTTCTGCAAGGCGGCCACCGACTGCCCATCCTTCTGCCCCAGAAGGTCCAGCAGGCGCATTTCCCGCTCCGGCAGTGGAGCCTCCGCCTCGTAGTCGGGTTGGAGGGTCACCAGCGTCTCGCTCTCGGGTTTCAGTCCCGTGGGCAAGGCAGCCTTATACACCTCTCCCAAAGTGCAGAGATAGTAATCAGCCATCCAGTCCCAGAGTTGCAACTGCAGAGGCAGCAGGGTCGGATGGCTGTCCAGTAGCAAGGCGGCCTCTTTCACCTCGTAGCCCTCGGGGCAAGAGGTGTGTACACGCCTCACCAAGGCCGTGTAGAACCGCTTCGGGCCGAACGGCACCACCAGCCGGCACCCTTCGCACACCTGCGCAGCCCACTCGTCCGGCAGGGCATAGGTGTAGCTGCCGGACAGGGGCAAGGGCAATATGACATCAGCAAACTGCGCCAAGACCGCTCTTTCCGATGAGTCAGTTCCTTAGAAAAGATAGGCCAGCGACACCTGCCACGTCTTGGTCTTGTTGTCGGCTTGGGGGAGCTCCTTGAGGTCGAAGCTGTCGCCTAAGGGAATCTGATAGTTGACACCCACCTGCAGATGGCGCAGCAGTTTGATGCCGCCACCTAGGTTCAGCCCCACTTGCGAGTCCTTCTTCTTGAAGCCCTGCGACTCCTTCACATCCTTGAAGTTGAAGAAGAAGTCGGGACCGGCAGCCAGGTACACACCCAGCATACTGCCCAGGCCGATGGTATATTTCAGGTTCAGGGGTATCTCCAGTCCCTGCTGCTTCCACTCCTTCTCGCCACGCTGCGAGTACATCAGGGCACCGTCAATACCCAGCCCGATGATGGGGATGGTCACCTCGGCCATCGGGCCGATGAAGAATCCGGTGGTATTGTCGCTGCTATACTCCTTGAGGTCGAGCTTCGAGAGATTCAAACCGCCCTTCACACCAAACTTAATCAGCTGCGCTTGCGCAGGCATGGCTATCGCCAAACAGCAGAGAGCCATCAAAGTAGCAATCCATTTTTTCATAACGATCTGCGTTTATAGAAGTTTTTTCGGGGCAAATATATAAAAAAACTGCCGAAGTTTTCCGCGTTTTCCCGAAAAGTATTACCTTTGCACCGTCTTAATGACAAGGAAAGATGCCGGAGTGGTCGATCGGGCCGCACTCGAAATGCGGTGAACGGGTAACTGTTCCCAGAGTTCGAATCTCTGTCTTTCCGCCCTCAAAGGCTTCTCCCCGCGGAGGAGCCTTTTGCTTTTCCACCTAAGAGAACATCATGTATAGGGCCAGTCCGACAATTCTTGCTCATCCGACATTTGGAGGT
>CAMGAL010000095.1 GCA_946007445.1 uncultured Mediterranea sp. | reverse complement strand
GTCGGTGGTGGTCTTGCGCATACCGGATTGGCCGGAGAGCATAATTTTCAGGGTGGTCGGGATGACCAGTTCGGTTGATTTCTTAATCAATGCCATAATGTTTTTGAGTTTTTAGTTAGTGAAAGTATTATTTTTAGCTATTAGCTATGAGCTCGTGAGAGAGACCCGGGCGCGTCGTCACGACGAGCGCCGGGCGTTGATGGAAAATCATAAAACACGACACACATTGAACCTTTGAAAAACACCATCTGATGAGATAGTACCTATTGAAAACCCTTGTGTATGCGTGCCGCTGTCCTTGATGCCCATCCTGATAATACATAAAGAAAAATCGTAATGTGTAGGTATCTCTGAGTTGCTGCAACGGGACTTGAACCCGTGACCTTCATCCCGCCCTCTGCGGGAAGGGATGACGTTCTGAACCGCCTGAACTATGCAGCATACTTATATCGTATAGAGCGCATCGACTGAACGATGCTTATTGTCATACATACTGCTATCACATGATGACACACCTTGGGGCACTCTCTCAGGGTCCATCTGCCGGGAGTGGGTCGGGGCAACAGCCCCGCAATCTCCGGGCAGGCCGTAGGCTACGTTATCGCCGTCCTGTTCAGGTATCGCTATCCATGTGGCTTGAGGCCTTGTCGCATCCACGCCTTGCGTTGATTCCCGCTCTCTGTTTGGGTGTCATCACCTATAAGTAGTGCCCTTCGGGGGAGTCGAACCCCTCTATGCTCTTGCACCAACCGTTGTCCAGGGCTTGTGTGCCGGTCTCTTCCCGGCTGTCAGGGAGTACATCGCGCCTCCAACTCCTCATACCTTGGCGCGGCTCCCGCTTGTGTCTTCACTCGCTCCGTTTCTGCCTGTGCGCGTCGTACAGCAGCACGGCCACCAGCATGTTCAGGCACGACAGCGTGGCCAGCGTCAGGCTGTCACTGCCCGCGAAGAGGATCATCGCCAGGAGGCTCAGCAGGCAGTAGGCTTGCAGTGCTTTCATCGCTCACCTCCTTTCTCGCTGCCTTGTGCGTAGAGCAGCAGGCTGCGTGCCCGGCCAGCCTCGCGGGCGAAGAAGTCGCCGGCTGCCGTAATCCGCATCTCGATGGGTCGGCCCGCGCCGTCCACCAGGTAGTAGTCGCAGCCGTACTTCTCGGCTGCCTCGCGGCTGTCATACACCTGCGCCATGCAGCAGCTGAAGGCTGTCTTCACGGCAAACTCCGTCCCGTTCAGTCCGTGGCCCATGCCCACGTTCACGTGGTTCTCGCTCTCCACCACCCACCCCTTGTTCCAGGTGTAGGTGTCTGCCAGCTTTTCCAGCTGCGCGGTCTTCTCACTGAGTGTCTTCATCACTGACTTCATATCTTCCATCATACAAGTTGTTGTTTTGCAATTATTATCTTGTTCCCGCCCCGGTAAGCTCACCCGTGCATGGAAGGCTCATCCTTCGCGGGATTTTCTTAACTTTGTAGCTGTCAAACCAAATAAGTTAAGAAGTTATGAGTAATTTTATTCAAAGAGCTATCTCTCGTTCCGAGGAGATTTGCAATCGGATGGTCTGCCCTTCTTGCGGCAAGCATCACCAAGTATCGTTTCATGTCACCCAGATGGATTTCCTCCTTACGGCTCACTTCTCCGAAGATGCCTGCGACGAGTTCCGAAAGAGCTGCCAGCAGATTTTCAAGGAGAACTTCAACCGTTCCAAGAAGGAGGATCTAGATTTCCTGAACAGGCTGTAGAAGCAAACCTCTGCGACATCCGTCCATCTCGCGTCTGTCAGTTCTCCTCCGTATTTCATTGGCTGGAGGACTGACATCGCCCCTTTCTCCATATCCAGCACGATAAACTTTCGTTCCATGGCCTCTACCGCACGGTTCACTCTTCGCTGCACCGCTTTGGCTCTTCTGTATGGATAGCTTGCCTTTTCCATAACACTGTCGGTTCACTCCCTCATCAGATACTTGTTCAATCCCTCATGCGTGAATCGACACATCCTCCCCATCTTCGTGTGAGGTATATCCTTGATGTTCTTCCTCACGTAGCTCAGCGACACTCCCATGTATTCGGCTGCCTGTTGCGCGTTGAGCCACTTGATAGGCTTCGCCTTTTCGCTCTTCGCCTCCATCACGGCGTGGGCAATCCTTCTTATCTCGTTCGTAGTCATAGCTGCCTCCTATCTTTGGATGATTCATTCCATTCTCGTCACGATGATATATTCCCCGTTCTCAAAGCTGTTTACTTGGAAAGAGGCCTTCTTCGACTTTTTTATCCTCGAGCACAAGACTCTTGCCCTCGGTTCGCTAAGTATCTTCCGACCGAACCGTTTCTGCTCACCTTTTTTCATGGATAGTAGGGTAGCAGTGAGGTCAACCCTCATCACCATTCCATTTACTATCATTACTTTTTCTCCGTTTGACTTTGAACTAAACATAATTGATATTATCTTTGCGCATTAAAGTAATCTGTTATTTGTTTGTGTGTATAATCGTAATTATCACGATGCAAAGGTACTCCAAATTTGGATAACTCAAAACATTTATTGGATTATTGTAATACGAAGATGGATATTTAGAATTAGTATAAATAACAATTTTATGGAAAACGATGTATTACAGAGAATTAGAATGATTTTGGAAACTACAAAATCGTCGATGAATGCTATTTCTAAGCATGGAGGCATGAAACAGAATACGTTCAGCAGGCAAATAAGTGGAGAAAACATATTAAGCGTTAAGTCATTACTATCCATACTTGGATATTTCCCAAATGTGTCAGCCGAATGGCTTCTTCGTGGGAAAGGGTCTATGTTCCTATCCGACAATCAGAGTGTAGATGAAAGTATCGTCGATCACCTAAATCATCGCATTACTTGGCTTGAAGCTCAGAATGCTCTGCTTCGCGAACAGGCAGGACTGCCTTCAGAAAAAAGAGAGGGTGCCTGACTATTCATATACCGAGAAAGTAATATAAACTATTGATAACTATTTATTTGGAGGATTTAATTATGTGGTTAGGATTTGCATTTGTAGGTGCGCTCATTTTTGCTTATTGGCTTTATTGTTTCATCAAAGCAACAAAGGATCCAGAGGTTTTAGAAGCATCTGATTTACGTATGACAATAACAAGGTATCGTAAGTATAAGGAAGCTAATAATAGGATTCAGGAGATTTATAGAACACATGGAGTGAATTCACCGCAAGCTAACAAAGACGTTGATAGGATAATTTCCGAATTACCGAATATGAACGAGTGGAGAAAATTTATGGACTATCAATTAAAGAAGAAACAAGATGAAACGCGGAAAATGATAAAAGAACCTTGGAAGTATAGCAATTAGAAATTTCTTATTTTCAGGCAGTTTTGCGCATTTACTTTAATGCGCAAAGATAATATCAATTATGTTTAGTTCGTATTGATATTATATTCAAGCAGATAAAAGAAATAGATATATAAAAGGGTGGGATTGCAGATTGAATATATATTGATTTACAGAAATCACACATTCGAACAATAGAAAAACATCCGTTCCGTAGCACTGATCATCGGAGTAATCCGGTTGGAGTGGAATGACAGACATCAAAACTCAAGCATTAGACACCATGGAACTCAAGCAATTCATCAAGGTCGTACTGAAAGACATCACGGATGCAATCAGTGAAAGCCAGCAAGAGAACAAAAACGGATCCTATATCTCTCCTTCCAGCATATCTATCCAAACAGAAGATACTGTAACAACAGGAGACATTAAATCGATTCTGAGGGATATTGAGTTTGACGTGTGCCTCACCGCCGAGAAATCATCCGATGAGAAAGCATCATCAGGCATAGATATAAAAATCCTCTCTGCCAGCATAGCCAGCGGAGAGGATTCCCAATCAACAGTAACGCAGCGGGTGCGGTTCTCTATCCCCGTGATATATCCCTCAGTAAAGGTAGAGCCTCCCAAAAAGAAATATCCATCAGGACGTAACGTCCCTTCACCCACTCTTCAAAATCAAGACCCGTCATGTACATGAATGAACCGCAAGCCTCATAATGAGCATTAGCGGAATTTCCACACCTGGATGCATACATCTTGTGCATCTCCCGATACAGTCTCAAGTTCCTGCGGATGCTCCGATACATAAACCAATACCTAATCATAGAAATCTGTGAAAAATTAGTTTCTACAAAGATAGCGAATATAATATCATATTATGAAACTTACATCTTAGAAATGAAAGAATGATGAATGGATGCACTACATATTAGAGCTGGGAACGGAATTGAATGGTATCATTCATGTGTAAATTCAGATACTATAATGATACCAAAAACGAGATATTATTTATAAAATACTGATAACTAATTATTTATAAACAAAACAGGTAATCGCAGCGGAATCACAAAATAATTAGCGCAAGTGTCTTGTTATCAAGTACTTGCGCTTTTTCTATATGAGAGAATGTACAACATTTGCCCCACCAATTTACGGACATCTCCCCATAGTTGTATAAAAGGAGCGAAATCGAAGAATCTTATCTGTCCACAGAAAGATGCATCGACTTCGCTCCGCATAACATTCATCGATACCGCCTTACTTGCCTCTGCGCAGCACCACGGCTGTGCGGGCAGGAATGTAGAGCTTCAGCCAGCCCTTCTTGTCCTTCTTGTAGAGCGGGTCGGGCATGGTGAAGTGACGCACCGTGTCGTCCGTCAGACCATGGCCACCGAAGTCGGGGTTATCCGTATTGAGCACGACATCGTAGCTGCCTTCGGGCACCAGGAAGCCGTAGTCGGTGAACGACTGCTTGGGATTGAAGTTGAAGACGAACACAAGATCCTTGCGCATGTAGGCCAGCACCTGGTCGCCATCGTTGTGCCAAATCTCCTGAACAGTAGTAGATTGAATATTCATCCAACTAATGATAACCTCCAGCATAGCTGCATCAAAATCGCCTAAGTAGTGGTAGTTCAAGTTCTTGTTGTCAACCAAGTCCCACTGACGGCGAGCATACTTGCAAGACCATCCATTGCCCTCGCGGGGGAAGTCAATCCATTCGGGATGGCCAAATTCGTTGCCCATGAAGTTGAGGTAGCCGCCGTTGATGGTAGAGGCTGTGAGCAGACGAATCATCTTGTGTAAGGCAATGCCGCGATGGACGGTATAGTTCTCGTCGCCCTTCTGCATGTGCCAGTACATGTCGGCATCTATGAGGCGGAAGATGATAGTCTTGTCGCCCACCAAGGCCTGATCGTGGCTCTCGGCATAGGAGATGGTCTTCTCGTCGGCACGGCGGTTGGTCACCTCCCAGAACATACTGGAGGGTTTCCAGTCTTCGTCAATCTTCTCCTTGATGGTCTTGATCCAGTAGTCGGGGATGTTCATGGCCATGCGGTAGTCAAATCCATAGCCTCCGTCCTCATACTTGGCAGCCAGACCGGGCATACCCGATACCTCCTCAGCAATGGTGATGGCCTTGGCGTTGACCTGATGAATCAGTCGGTTGGCCAAGGTGAGGTAACAGATGGCGTTGTCGTCCTGATGGCCGTTGAAGTAGTCGCCGTAGTTGCAGAAGGCCTCACCGAGACCGTGGCTGTAGTAGAGCATGGAGGTGACACCGTCGAAGCGGAAACCGTCGAAGTGGAACTCTTCGAGCCAATACTTGCAGTTGGAGAGCAGGAAATGCATCACCTCGTTCTTGCCATAGTCAAAGCAGAGAGAATCCCATGCTGGATGTTCGCGGCGCCCGCCGGAGTAGAAGTATTGGCAAGGATCACCTGCCAAGTTGCCCAACCCCTCCAGCTCGTTCTTTACAGCGTGAGAGTGGACAATGTCCATGATGACGGCAATGCCCATCTGATGGGCGGTGTCAATCAGCTCCTTCAACTCTTCGGGTGTGCCGAAACGGGAGGAAGCGGCAAAGAAGCTGGACACATGGTAGCCGAAACTTCCATAGTAGGGGTGCTCCTGGATGGCCATAATCTGGATGCAGTTGTAGCCGTCCTTGGCCACGCGGGGGAGTATGTTCTCTTGAAACTCGCGGTAGGTGCCTACCTTCTCCTCTTTCTGACCCATGCCGATGTGGCACTCATAGATGAGCAGAGGATCTGTATTGGGCTTGAAGACACGCTTCTTCCACTTGTATGGCTTCTCGGGTGCCCATACCTGTGCACTGAATATCTTGGTCTGCTCGTCCTGCACCACGCGGTTGGCCCAAGCGGGTATGCGTTCGCCCTGTCCGCCATCCCAGTAGACGTGCATCTTGTAGAGGTCGCCGTGGTGCATGGCTTCGGCGGGCAGCTTAATTTCCCACACGCCGCCGGCCTTGGCTTTCAAGGTATATTTCTTCTCCTCCTGCCAGTTGTTGAAGGTGCCTACCAGCACGATGCGTGTGGCATGAGGGGCCCATTCACGGAAAATCCATCCGTTGTCCGTACGATGCAATCCGAAATAGAGATAGCCCGAAGCAAAGTCGCTCAAGGTTTGTTTGCCATTGCGGGTCAGTTCAGCCTCTTTGGCCACAGCATGTTGGTGCCGGCCGTTGATGGCATCGGCATACGGTTCCAGCCAAGGGTCGTTCTTAATCAGGTTCAATGTTTTCATATATCTATTCTTATTATATTATGCAGAATGGGTGTTTTTAAGTGATGTAGTCAAGCCTTGACTTTGACTACAATCTTCTTCACTCCGTCGGGAGTGACACCAGGAGCGTGGCCGTCTTGCGGGAAGAAGATGGCAAACATGCCGGGTTTCACTTCAATATAGCTCTCGGCCAGTCCTTCGAAGAAGGTGATGTCCTTCTCTTCGTTATAAGGAGCATCGGCGGGTTGGCAATCGACGGCGGCTGTGTAGCCCATCCACTCTGTGCCCGACAGGGGAATCTGGATGTCGATGAAGTCGCGATGCGTCTCAATGCGGGCCTGCTCCTTGGTCTTAGGTTTGGTCTGAGCCACATTGACACGCAGGTCGTTGCCCTGCAACTCGATTTTGCCTACCTCCAGCGCGTTGAGGTCGCGTGAGGTCAGGAACTCTACTGCCTGCTCAAAGAGGGGATTGAGCGAAGCATATTGCTTCAAATTCTCCAATCTGTCTATAATCATAATCGTTAGTCAATTTGGGTTAAACATTTGTTTTGACAAATGTAGGAATAAAAATTGTAACTTGTGCGTAAAATGCCTTTTTTTTTACCGTTTGGACATAAAAAAGCTCACCACAGAACCGTTGCTGAGCCAAATAGGCGTGGTTCCTGTGGTGAGCCTTGTGAGGATTGTATAAGAGCCTTACTGGATGATACCCAGCTGGCGGAAGCACTTGGTGAGTTTCTCTACGGCATAGTCAACCTGCTCCTTGGTGTGGGTGGCCATGACGGCAACCCGCACCAGGGTGGCTTGCGCGGCACCGGCAGGGGGGATGACGGGGTTGATGACGATGCCCTCGTCAAAGGCCAGCTTGGTGACGGTGAAGGTCTTCTCCGTATCGCGCACATAGAGCGGAATGATGGGCGACTCGGTCTCGCCAATCTCGAAACCGGCCTCGCGGAATGCCTTGAGTGCATAGTTGGTGATGCTCCACAGGGCCTCGATGCGCTCGGGGCTGTTCTGGATGATGTGGAGCGCTTCGCGGGCAGCTGCCGTAGCAGCAGGTGTGCTGCTGGCCTGGAAGATGTAGGAGCGCGCGTTGTGGCGCAGCGAGTTGATAGCCTCCTGGGCGGCGGCTATA
>CAMGAL010000094.1 GCA_946007445.1 uncultured Mediterranea sp. | reverse complement strand
GAGTGGCATCAAGTGGGGTTGCGCCAGCAGATAGGGAGGCAAAGTCTCGGGCAAGGGTTCGCGCATCTGCTGTATCAAGGCGCGCATCATCTTCTCCAGCGCATTGGAGTTGAGGAAGCAGCGCTTCATCTTCTCTGTCGTGTTGTAATAGGGTTGCATCCCCATCGAGGAGAGCTTCAGGTCGGAAGCCACATCGACATCGGGATGGGAGATATTGATGCGTCCGTTGAAGACGGAGGGACGACCGAACACGATGTATTCCGTATGTACCTTCAGGCGCTCTAGCAGATACTTGATGCCATTGAACCACACCAGGTCGACAAATCCCGTGCCATCCGTGAAGTGCGCCACCAGACGGCGCTGGCGTCCCTCGCCCGCCGTCTCAAAGGTCTTAATCTCTCCCCGCAGCTGGAGAAAGTGCTTGCAGCCGGCCAGATAGGCAATCTAATATATGCTGGTGGGGTCCACATACTTGTAAGGGAAATAGTACAGTAGGTCGTGGAAAGAGGTAATCGAGAGTTCTTTGGCCAACAAGGCAGCCCGTTGAGGGCCTACCCCGGGCAAAAACTTAATGTCTCGCGAGGAAAAATCCAACATTACCCGAGCAACGCTTCCGCCACCTTCAAGTCGAAAGGGGTCGTCAGTTTAATATTTTCTCTGTTTCCTTCCACCAGGCTGACCGGCACGCCCATGGCCTCTACCACCGAAGCGTCGTCGGTGAAGTCCTGACAGTATGGTTGGTCGTAGGCCTGCTTCAGCAGGGCGGCATCAAACACCTGAGGTGTCTGAACCAGCCGATAGGCATCGCGCGGCACAGTGAGGCTCCGGCCGTCGGCATCTACCCGACGCAAAGTCTCGACCACCCTCCACACGGGGACCACAGCCCGGTGGGTAGCCGCCATGCGGAAGCAACGGGCTATCACCTCGGTGGAAACAAACGGACGCACGCCATCGTGGACAGCCACCAAGGCAGGCAGCTGCACCCGAGCCAGGCCATGCTGCACGGAGTGGAAACGAGTATCGCCTCCATCCACCACCGTGTGTGGCACCTCAAAGCCCAGTTCCCGGCACAACGAGTGCCAATAGGCCTGCTGGCTCTGTGGCAGAACCACCACAATCTCCAGCTGCCGGCTGTAGGCGCGAAAGGCCTCGATGGTGCGCATCAGCACCGGCTTGCCCGCCACAGGCAGGAACTGCTTGGGCAGGTCACTCCCCATGCGCAGTCCCTTACCACCTGCCACAATGATGACTACTTCCCTCATGCGACAATCATGGCCTCACGAAGTTCCTTCACCTTGTCAGCGCCAAGCAGCATCTCGACCAGAGCGAAGGCAAATTCCATGGCTGCGCCGGGGCCTTTGGCCGTGACAATCTGGCCGTCGCGCTCCACCATCGCTCCCGTCACTTCAGCCCCTTCCAGGTAAGCCTCAAAGCCCGGGTAGCAAGTGGCCCGCTTTCCTTGGAGCAACCCGAGTGTACCCAGCACCATCGGAGCGGCACAGATGGCAGCTATCGGTTTGCCCTGTTCGGCACAACGCAACAGCTCGCGCTTCAAGTCGTCACACTTGCCCAACGTGGAAGCTCCCGGCATACCGCCCGGCAACAGCAACAGTTCGGCATCAAAAAAGTCGCAATTCTCGATATTGCGGTCGCATAATACAGAGATGTCGTGTGCTCCACGGATGATTTCATCGTTTGTCACCGATACGAGTTGTACATCCAACCCGGCACGTCGAAGCACATCCACAGCTGTGAAGGCTTCCACCTCTTCAAATCCATCTGCAAGAAATACGTAAACCATTGTGTGAGTTGTTGCGTGCATGCGTGTTTTAGTTTGTAAGCTGCGAAGTTTTTGAGTGTCCCCTCTTTCAGGTGGAAGTGCTAGGTGATGGTTCCTGTCTGGTTGCCCACTCCCTCCACGCGGTTGAAGCGTGCTTTGCGGGCTGCCTCTTCGGCTGCGCGGCGCAGGGTGGTGTTGACAGTATTGGTCTGCCGATTGATGCTGGTAGCTATCACCTCACCGGCCGGATTGACCGTGATGGTGACCACCACTCGTCCTTCATCCTGTACGTTGTAGGTAGGCCGTGGCAGGCCTCCGGGACCTAACGAACGACCATTGAGGCTGAATGAGCCATAGCCTCCCACCCCTGAGGCAGCTCCCGTAGAGCTGTTGCCGGTAGGCGAGCCTTGCACTCCCTGGCCGCTGGTGGTCCCTTGATTGCCCATCTGTGCCCCCTTGCCAAATGCTCCGGCCACCCGTTTGCGGGCAGCTTCTTCGGCAGCCTTGCGTTCCCGTTCTGCCTGGGCCTCGGCCAGTTTGCGGGCCTCTTCGGCCTTCTCGGCCTCGCTCTTCTCCGGCTTGGGAGTGACGGCAGGAGTCTTCACCTCCTTTTTCGGAGTTTCCGTTTTCTTAGGGGTCTCCTTCTTCTTGGGAGTCTCTTTTTTCTTGGGAGGAATGGCCACGGTCTCTTCCACCTCTTGCGTCAAGAGTTCCTCCGCCGAGGCCTGCTCCATGACCTTGGCCGGTTCAGGAGCAGGGTCAGGCATCGGTGTGACCTCTACCAGCGAGGGGTCGGCCAAGCCACCGGCATCGGGCACCTCTCCCATCAGTACAGGGATGCCTCCCTCCTCCAGAGGTTGTGGCAGAGCCACCCCCATCCAGAACAGCAGCAGGAGAAGCAGGAGATGAACAGCCACCGCTCCGGCCCATCCGATGTATTTACCGTTCATCTTGCTATCCATCAACGCTCCGGCGGCCTCGTGGCCAGCACCATTTTGAAGTGATTCTCGTTAGCGACATTCAGCACCTTGACGATTTCGCGATAGGGCACCGACTCGTCGGCATAGAGTGCGATATACATTTCCGGCTCCCGCTCGGCACACTCGCGCAGGAACGGAGTCAGCGTCTCGTCAGTGAGGTTCTGCTCGCGTTCGTTGCCGAATGCCCCATACATACGTAGCTGCTTGTCAATGATGACGCGCGTCAAGGGCTTGGCCGAGGTCTGCTGCTTGCCTTGCGGCAAGAGCACCTTGATGGCATTGGGCGACACCATCGTGGAGGTAATCATGAAGAATATCAGCAGCAGGAAAATGACATCGGTCATCGATGCCATGCTGAAGGCAGGCGATATTTTGGCTCTTCTCTTCAACATACCTTATGCCTTTTCTTCCAGTAGGTCGAGGAAAGCCATCGTCTTACCCTCCATCTTGCTGACTACGCCATCAATCAGAGTCACCAGGTAGTTGTAGGCAAACATGGCAATGATGCCCACCACCAGTCCGCCCACCGTGGTCACCATCGCTTCGTAGATACCTCCCGACAGCAGCGTGATGTCGATGTTGTTGCCGGCATTGGCCATCTCGAAGAAAGCACGCACCATGCCTGTCACCGTGCCGAGGAAGCCTATCATGGGGGCTCCGCTGGAGATGGTGGCCATGATGGTCAGTCCCTTCTCCAACTTGGCTACCTCGATGTTGCCCACATTCTCGATAGCCGCCCGCACATCTTCCACGGGGCGTCCCAAGCGGGTGATGCCCTTCTCGATCATGCGTGCCGAAGGGGTATCCATGTTGCGGCAGTAAGCTATGGCAGCCCGATTCTCGCCGTTCTTCACAAAGTCGCGTATCTTCTCCATGAAGCGGGGGTCTTCGCGCCCTGCGCGACGTATCACATAATTGCGTTCAAAGAGGATGTAGAAGCACACCACGGAGAGAATGCCTAGTACCAGCATAATCCATCCGCCCTTCAGGGCCAGACTCCACAGATTCATCTCGTCCGTTGCGGGAGTCACTACCTCAGTCAGTACCGGATTGCCACCGGTCAGATTGTCGGCTGCCTGAGCCAACAGCAAAGTCCACGGAGTCATCAGCGCAAACATTTTAAGTATTCATGAATAGTCTTTTCCAATCCCAGATAGAGTGCATCGCACACCAGTGCATGGCCGATAGAGACCTCATCGAGCCAGGGGATGCACTGGTGAAAGTAGCTCAAGTTGACCAGGCTCAGGTCATGGCCGGCGTTCAGGCCCAGCCCCAGACGGCGAGTCTCTTCAGCCGTCTCAATGAAAGGAGCAATAGCCTGCTCGCGGTTCTGCGTATAGGCCGATGCGTAAGGCTCGGTATAGAGTTCCACCCGGTCGGCTCCGGCCTTGGCGGCATACTCCACCATGACGGGCTCTGCATTGACAAAGATCGAGGTACGCACGCCGGCGTGATTGAACTCGTCGAGCACCTCCGACAGGAAGCCGAGGTTCTCCTTCGTGTCCCAACCGCTGTTGGAGGTGATCTGCGTAGGCGAGTCGGGCACCAGCGTCACCTGATGGGGCTTCACCCGAAGCACCAGGTCGATAAACTCCGGCGAAGGATAACCCTCTATATTGAACTCGGTATGCAGCAAGGGGCGCAGGTCGTAGACATCGCTCCGACGAATGTGCCGCTCGTCGGGGCGAGGATGCACAGTAATGCCTTCTGCCCCAAACTTCTCACAGTCCAATGCCACCTTCACCACGTTGGGCACATCGCCACCACGTGCATTGCGCAGGGTGGCAATCTTATTGATATTTACACTTAGTCTCGTCATGGTTTTCTTGATAGTTTGCGCAAAAGTACAAATTATCGCGATACTATGGCAGCAATCTGAAAAAAAAATCGCACCTTTGCACTATTGTAACTTTCGATAAGCTTTATGAAGTTTGCCATTTTTGGAAATACCTACCAAGCCAGCAAGTCGGTCTATGCCGCCCATCTCTTCGAACTATTGGCGCACAGAGGCGCCGAAATCTCCGTCTGCCGCAGCTTTCACCGGTTCCTCACGTCCGACATGAACCTGCACTTGCCGGAGGTCGAACTGTTTGACGGGCGTGACTTTACGGCCGACATGGTCATCAGCATCGGTGGCGACGGCACTTTCCTCAAGGCAGCCAGCCGCGTGGGCGACAAAGGCATTCCCATCCTGGGCATCAACACCGGCCGGTTGGGATTCCTGGCCGACATCTCACCCGACGAGATGGACATCACCTTCGACGAGATATACCATCATATATATAATGTAGAGACCCGCAGCGTCCTGCAGTTGCAATGCGACAATCCTCACCTGCAGCGTGAGCCCTTTGCCCTCAACGAAATAGCCATCTTGAAGCACGACAGCTCGTCGATGATTACCATCCATACCGCCATCAACGGCGCTCCGCTCACCACCTATCAGGCCGATGGTCTGGTCATTGCCACACCCACCGGCTCCACCGCCTACTCCCTGAGCGTGGGCGGCCCCATCATTGTGCCCCACAGCAACTCGGTCGTCATCACGCCCGTCGCTCCGCACAGTCTCAATGTGCGTCCCATCGTCATCTGCGACGACTGGGAGATTACGCTCTCGGTGGAAAGCCGCAGCCACAATTTCCTCGTAGCCGTTGACGGGCGCAGCGAGTCATGCCGCGAGCATACCCAACTGCACATCCGAAAAGCCCCCTACTCCATCCGGGTAGTCAAGCGTCCCGGCCACATCTTCTTCGACACCCTGCGCCAGAAGATGATGTGGGGCGCCGATATCCGCTGAGAGCAGCCCTTGTAACAGGATTGTAACAGGTATGTCATTCTGGTGAAACCGCGATGTCCTACCTTTGCGCACAAATCAAATCATTCCCATTTTATGGAAACATTCTATTTGTGCATTGTCATTTTTCTGTTTATGCTGGCCATTTTCGACCTGGTGGTCGGAGTCAGCAACGATGCCGTCAACTTCCTGCAGTCGGCCGTAGGTGCCAAAGCCGCCCGGTTCCGCACCATTCTCTTCATTGCCGCTACAGGTGTCTTCATCGGAGCCGCCCTGAGCAACGGCATGATGGACATCGCCCGCCACGGTATCTACCAGCCCCAGCACTTCTATTTTGAGGAGATCATCACCATCCTGCTGGCCGTCATGCTCACCGATGTGGTGCTGCTCGATGTCTTCAACACATTGGGTATGCCCACCTCCACCACCGTTTCGATGGTGTTCGAACTGCTGGGAGGCACCTTTGCCCTCTCGCTCATCAAGGTGTATAACGACGACTCGCTGACACTGGGCGACCTCATCAACACCGACAAGGCTCTGTCGGTCATCATGGGTATCTTCCTGTCGGTGGCCATCGCCTTCTTCTTCGGTATGCTGGTGCAGTGGCTGGCCCGATTGATATTCAGCTTCAACTACCGACGCACCATGAAGTACAGCATCGGCCTGTTCGGAGGCATCGCCGCCACCGCCATACTCTACTTTATGCTCATCAAGGGACTGAAAGACAGCAGCTTCATGACGCCCGGAAATAAGGCATGGATTCACACGAACACCTGGCCGCTGATAGGCTGTATGCTGATAGGGTTCACCCTGCTGATGCAGGTGCTCCACTGGCTGAAGGTCAATGTCTTCAAGGTCGTGGTACTGATGGGTACCTTTGCCTTGGCCCTGGCCTTTGCAGGCAACGACCTGGTCAACTTCATCGGCGTACCTTTGGCCGGCTACTCCAGCTTTATGGACTATGTACGAAATGGTCAAGAGGCCGGAGCCGACGGCTGGCTGATGTCGTCGCTGCTGGGACCAGCCCGCACCCCTTGGTACTTCCTCATCGGTGCCGGTGGCATTATGGTCTATGCGCTCTGCACCTCCAAGAAGGCACAAAACGTCATCAAGACCTCCGTTGACCTGGCCCGCCAGGACGAGGGAGAAGAGGGATTCGGCAGCACACCCATCGCCCGCAAACTGGTGAGGTTCAGTCTGGGACTGGCCAAAGGAATGTCGCAAATCACCCCCGAACATACCAAACGGTGGATAGCTACCCGCTTCCGTAAGGAGGAGGTCATTCTGGAAGATGACGCCGCTTTCGACTTGGTGCGCGCTTCGGTCAATCTGGTACTGGCCGGCCTGCTCATCGCCGTAGGTACCTCGCTGAAGTTACCTCTCTCCACCACCTACGTCACCTTCATGGTGGCCATGGGTACCTCCCTCTCCGACCGCGCCTGGGGACGTGAGTCGGCCGTCTATCGCATCACCGGTGTGCTGAGTGTCATCGGCGGATGGTTTCTCACCGCAGGTGCCGCCTTCACCATCTGCTTCTTTGTGGCCCTACTCATCCGCTTCGGAGGCACCACAGCCATTGCTTGCATGATTACCCTGGCCGTGGTCATGTTGGTGCGCAGCCAGATTCTCTACAAGAAGCGCAAGGCCAAGAGCCAGGAGGAGGCGGAGTTCCGCCGGCTGATACAGACCCAAGACAAGCGACAGCTCCTGCAGCTGCTGCGCGAGCACACCAACCGCGAGCTGGCCAAGGTACTGGCCTTCACCGAGGAGAACTATGAGCGTACCGTCACCTCCTTCCTGCACGAGAATCTGCGTGGACTGCGTCAGGTCATGGGCTCGGTGAAATTTGAGAAACAGCAGGTGAAAGAGATGAAGCGCACGGGCACCTTAGGCATCTGCCGGCTGGACAACCAGACCGTGCTGGAGAAAGGACTCTACTACTACCAGAGTGCCGACTTCGTCAGCGAACTGGTCTATAGCCTTGGTCGCCTCTGTGAGCCCTGTCTGGAACATATCGACAACAACTTCAAGCCGCTCAGTCCCCAACAAAAAGGTGAATACTCCGACATTGCCGAAGACATCACCTACCTGTTGCAGCGCTGCCGCTATGACTTGGACTGCAACGACTTCCACGCCCTCGATGAAGAAGTCAACCAG
>CAMGAL010000093.1 GCA_946007445.1 uncultured Mediterranea sp. | reverse complement strand
CCCAATACATCAACGACCTGCGCATCAATGAGGCCATACGCCGTCTGGATGACCCCACCAACCAGCGTGCCCTGCGGCTCATCTGCCAAGACCTGGGCTTCAATTCGCAGACTACCTTCAACACCCAGTTTCAGAGCCGTACCGGCATGACACCGGCACAGTATCGCAAGAAGGTGAAAGAGCTGAACAGCTGACCCGCTCCTCCACCCGTGCTGTCCGTAGCCCTGACAGAGTATTAAATACGGCAAATGGTGCACCAAGTGCGGCAATTGACGAACTTGGTACACTGTTTTTTTGCTGAAACAGAGGGTTCTGACCATATTTGTGGCAGAAACAAATACTTCAAATCACACAAGCTTATGAGAGCACCCAATCACCCCTTCCCCCGTCGGCAAGTCTGGCTCGTTCCGCTGCTGATGATGCTGTTCTGCCTTTGGAATGCTACAGGCGTCCACGCGCAGAAGCAAGCGTATGAACGCGAAGTCCATGGTATCGTGACCGATGAGAACGGAGAGCCGCTGCCCGCAGCGCAGATTCTCCAAGTGAGACAGAACAAGCAGGAGAGCCTGCACGGCGTAGTGACCGACATCAACGGCCACTTCCACATCTCCCTGCCCCACACAGCCAAGGCCATCGAAGTGACCTACATCGGCTATCGTACCAAGAGTGTGGCACTCGAAGAGGGCCGCAACGACTACCGCATCCGAATGGAGCCCACCAGCGAGATGCTGGAGGAGGTGATGGTGACCGGCTACCAGCAGATTTCGCGTGAGCGCTCTACCGGTTCGTTCACCCGCGTGGACACCAAGAAGCTGGAGCAGATACGCCCCTCGTCGCTGGACAACCTGCTGGATGGACAGATAGCCGGCTACACCGACGGCAAGATACGTGGTGTGACCTCCATGAACGGCATGACCACGCCGCTCTTTGTGGTGGACGGATTCCCCATCGAGAACACCCGCTACACCGACTATGGCTCCCTGCAGGAGGCCCTGCCGCAGCTCAATATGGAGGACATCGAGAGCATTACCGTGCTGAAGGATGCCGCTGCTGCCTCCATCTATGGTGCCCGTGCCGCCAATGGCGTCATCGTCGTCACCACCAAGCGGGCCAAGCCGGGCCAGACCCGCGTCTCGCTGCCAGCCACCCTGACCGCCCAGCCCTACCGGCTCTATACCGGCCACTACGCCGACGCCGCCACGCTGATAGGCATCGAGCGCGAGTGGGCCTCCAGCAACGCCCGGCTGCAGGGAGCTGACGCTGCCAGCTATGCCCAGACCCTGCTGGACAATGCCAACTATACCTCAGCCGGCATACGCACCCTGCTGAAGGGCTACGCCGGACAGATGAGCCTGGCCGAGACCAACAGCCAGCTGGACCAGTGGGCCAAACAGGGATACCGATACTACCGCGACGTGGAGAAGGCCGGTAAGCAGAACCCCTTCTACCAGCAGTACAACCTGAGCATCGGCAAGGCCACCGACCAGAACAACTTTGCCGCCTCGCTGACCTACAAGCACAACCGGCAGGCCGACAAGCACACCTCGGACTACAGCTACGGCCTGAACCTGCAGAACACCACGAAGCTGAACCAGCGCATCAGCCTCGACCTGGGTGCCTACCTCAACTTCGGTCACGCCGCTACGCAGAGCTACAACCTGCTGAGCCCCGGCTTCAACTACATGCCCTACGAGAGCCTGTGGACTGCTGACGGAGACCCCATGACCAGCTACTACGCCGACCGTGCCTCCATCTACAATCAGCAGACGCTGGCCAACTACCGGCTCTACAGTGAGGACATCACTCCGCTGGACGAGCTGGGCCGTAACCTCACCCGCCAGAAGGACTTCAGCGGACGAGCCTTTGCCAAGCTGAACCTCACCCTGATGAAGGGACTGGAGTACAACGCCCAGTATCAGTACGAATATGGCCGCTACGACACCCGCCAGCTGAAGGACAAGCAGTCGTACGACGTGCGCCACCTGGTCAACACCTGGCACTGCTGGAGGCCCGACGGCAGCTCGACGCAGTTCTATATCCCCTACGGCCACGTGCTCCACACGCAGAACCAGACCAGCGAAGCCTACAACTTCCGCCATCAGCTGCAGTTCCAGCGTTCGCTGGCCGAGCGCCACTACATCACCCTGCTGGCCGGACAGGAGATCCGCCACCAGCGCATCGCCTCGCGCATGGACAACCTCTACAACTACGACGACGCCATGCTGACTTACAGCCACATCGATGCCTCTACCCTGCAAGGAGTGTCGGGCGTGCTGCACAACGGCTGGTGGTCGCACCAAGAGATGGGCACCTACCTGCTCGAACTGCATAACCGCTACGTCTCCCTCTACGCCAACGGCAGCTATACGCTGGACGACAAGTACACCCTGACCGCCAGCATCCGCTACGACCAGTCGAACCTCTGGGGCCTGGACAGCAGCCAGAACAAGCCCATCTGGAGTGTGGGCGGCAGCTGGAACCTGCATCGCGAGGCGTGGATGAAGTCCTACGACTGGATGGACCTGCTGAAGCTGCGCGTCTCCTACGGTATCGGAGGCAACGTGGCCAAAGACTCGGCCCCCTACATGACGGCCAACTACTCGCCCAACTACAACGTGGGCGGCCTGCAGGGCACCATCGGCAAGCGCCCCAACCCCGACCTGACCTGGGAGAAGACTACGACGACCAACATCGGACTGGACCTCTCTGCCTTCCGTGGCCGTCTGAATGCCACCATCGACTTCTATAACACGCGGGGAACCAACCTGCTGGCCAACACGATGGGTGTGCCTACCGAGGGATTCGGCTACAGCACCTACAGCATCAACAACGGCCGTATGCTGAACCGAGGCATCGAGCTCTCGCTCTCCGGCGAGCTGATCCGCCAGAAGGATTGGAGCTGGTCGGCCCACCTGCTCTATAGCCACAACCACAACAAGGTGACCCACGCCAAGGCCGAGGCACCCGTCTACTTCCTGCAGCTGGACCATCCGGAGGCCTATCCCCGCGTGGGCAATCCCTACAACGCCATCTATGCCTATCGCTGGGCCGGACTGAGCGCCGAGGGCCTGCCGCAGGTCTATAATGCGGAGGGAGAGGTCTGCACCAGCAAGCCCACCGACCTGAAGGACATTGTCTATGCCGGCAGCACCACGCCCACCTATGCCGGCTCGTGGGGCACACAGCTGCGCTACAAGCAGTGGAGCCTCTCAGCGCTCTTCGTCTTCGAGGGCGGACACCGGTTGCGCAACACCTTCCTGCCCATGTTGGATAACCAGTACAACAGCGCCACCTGGAGCTACGAGCCCTACATCTCGGCAGGCATCAACGGCAGCATCGCCCACCGCTGGCAGCAGCCCGGCGACGAAGCCCGCCCCGCCAGACCCCGTCTGATCTTTGCCGACAACCCGCTCTACAGCTCCGAACTCTACGACATCTACCGCTATGCCGACATCAACGTGGTGGATGCTACCAACCTGCGGTGGAAAAACCTCTCACTGAGCTACCAGATGCCCACGGCTTGGCTCCATCGGAGCGGCCTGAACAGCGTCCGCCTGCAGTTCAACGTAGAGAATGTGGCCTTCTGGGCCAAGAACAGCCAGGCCAAGTATATGTTGAACGGCTACCAGCGCCCCAACTACGTATGGAGCCTGCATCTGGAGTTCTAAACCCCCACTAACGAATAAAAAAACTATATGAACATCATGAAAGCTACATACCTCCTTGCACTGGCCGGCTGGCTCAGCCTTGCCGCCTGCGACGACTACCTGGACGACGTGCCCAAAGGGCAGAAGACCCCCACTACCTATGCCGACTTCGAGGCCCTGCTGCGCGACGAGTACAGCAACCACCGCCTCGACCCCGGCCAGACCTCCATCCTGCTCAACGACCGCTACGTCACCCGCTCTTACCTCTCCTACTACCCCTACTGGGCTGCCAACTTCAACTGGGACGAGACTACCGACCGCTGTGCCCTGAACAACAGCGACGAGACGACCTACTATGCCGCCTATGCCGGCATCTCTACCTTCAACCTCCTCATTGAGAATGCCGCCGGGCTGACCGAGTGTACGCCTCAGCAACGCACCGAGCTGGAAGCCCAGGCCCGCGTGCTGCGCAGCATGAACTACTTCTACCTCGTGAACTACTACAGCGACACCTACCAGGCTTCCACCGCTGCCCAGAAGGGCGGTGTGCCCCTCATCCTTAGTGCCTCGGTAGGAGCTGCCTATACACAACCCTCCGTGCAGGCCATCTATGACTTCATCCTGGAGGACCTGGCTGCCGCCTATCCCCACCTGCCCGAGGAGTCGGCCACCGAGCTGCACCCCAACCGGGCCACAGCCGATGCCTTCTATGCCCGCGTCTACCTGCAGATGAGTGACTATGCCCAGGCTCTGGCACATGCCGAGAAGGCGCTGGCCTACAACGCCCGACTCTACGACTGGTGTGCCTTCTATGAGAGCCAGCGCACCCTGGTGGACAATCCCACCAACTACACAGCCCTGGCTGCCCCCAACGTATTCGGCTACTGCGAGAGCTACAACTACCGCCATGGTTCCTCCTCCAATGCCGCCACCGAGACCCACATCCCCCTGGCCCGTGGAGAGCGGTTTGAGGAGGGAGATGCCCGCTTCAAGGTGCGTTGGAAGGCCTACAATGCCGGCAATGAGCAATATCTGCGCGGCATGACGCGCGGCCTCATCAACTACGAAGGCATGACTACGGTAGAGGTCTATCTCATCAAAGCCGAATGTCTGGCCCGCACCGGTCGGGTGGCCGAGGCCATGGAGGCCCTCAATGCCGTCCGCCAGACCCGCATCCTGCCTGACTGCTACCAGCCTCTGCACGCCGCCACCGAGGCTGAGGCCCTGCCTCTCATCCTGCGCACCAAGCAGAACGAAATGATACTGACCACCGTACCCTTCTGCGACGCCCGTCGTCTGAATGCCGAAGGCAAGTACCCCTTGAGCCTCAGCAAGGAGGTGGATGGCACCACCCGCACCCTCTCGCCGCAGTCGCACCTCTGGACCTTCCCCATCCCGCTGGGAGCCATCGGCAATAGCGGCAACGGCACCGTAACGAATAATGTAGATAAGTAATAAAACAGTCACGATATGAAATCCCTATTTCACCTTTTCGCCCTGGCTACCCTCCTGATGGTGGTAGCCTGCAAACCCTCTTCCCAATCTGCCTCCCATCCCGAAGGCATGGTGTTGAACCTTCAGATAACCGGCCTGCCCGACAGCACCCAGATGGAGATCTGCCTGGGTGCCACCGGCCAGCCCGAGTCGCCGCTGCAGAGCTGCCTGCTCGTCGATGGAAAGGCCCAGTTCAGCTTCGACGTGGAGGGCCCGCGTATGTACTATATCTCTGCCGCCGGCACCTACGGAATGATGCCCGTCGTCATGGACAAGGGGCAGGAGGCCACCCTCACGGCACAGGCCACCACAGAGAGTCGCTCCGGCAGCGGCAAGCCCTTCGTCCGCTATACTGACCAGCAGGTCAGCGGCACCTCGCTGCAAGAGGAGTTCATCCGCCGTCGGGTGGACCGCGATGCGCTCGACAAGGATTTCCAGGCCTTTCAGCAACTGACCGACAAAGAGGAGAAGGCCAAAGCCGAAAAGGCCTTCTTCGCCAAAGTGGACTCTACCTTCAAGGCCACCTTCCGGGCCAGCGCCGACAGCTGGTGGGGACCCATGCTGGTGCTCCATAGCTACAGCTACGTCTCCGAGCAGAATGTCGAAGAGTACAACTACTTCACCGACGAGGTGAAGGAGAGCTTCTACGGCCGCCTGCTGCACGACAAGATATGGCCTCCCTCGATGGAGGGAAAGCAGGTGCCCGACTTCCGCTTCACCAACCACGCCGACGGCAAGCAGATGAGCCTGCGGGTGGCACTGGCCGGCAAGAAATACCTGCTGCTCGACTTCTGGGCCTCCTGGTGCAAGCCTTGCCGCAAGGAGATTCCCAACATCCTGAACCTCTACAAGAAGTATCACGACAAAGGCTTCGAGGTGGTGAGCATCAGTGCCGACAGCAGCGAGGCTGCCTGGAAGAAGGCACTCGACGAAGAGCAACTGCCCTGGTACAACGACCGCGATGGCAATCAGGGCATCTGCACCCTCTACAAGGTGCAATATTACCCCACCCTCTACCTGCTCGATGCCTCCGGCCGGGTGGTAGCGAAAGATCTGCGAGGAGAAGAACTGGCCGCCAAACTGGCCGAATTGTTCCAATAAAAGGGAATGTTCGGGCTATGCTGTTGTGAGAGTGAAGTTTTTGCTTTATCTTCGCACCTGAATACGGTAAATAGAAATTCGTAAAACATCAAATAGACAGACGCATGAAAAAAGTGTTGTTTTCGCTGGCCCTGCTGCTCGGCTCCTTGGCAGCCCTGGCCCAAATCGTGGAACCCGTCAAGTGGTCGCATCGGGTGAGCGTAGAAGGAGAGAATCTGACGGTGGCCTTCACGGCAACCATCGACGAGGGGTACCATCTCTACTCCACCGACATCCCCGAGGGAGGCCCGCAGAAGACGGAGTTCGTGTGGGAAACCCTGCAGGGTGCCGAGAAGGTCGGTGAGGTACGGCTGACCGCCGGCAAGGAGGTGCGCCACCACGACGATAACTTCGACATGGTGCTGGGCTACTACGAGCGTACGGCTACCTTCGAACAGACATTCCGGCTGACCGGCGAGGCATACAAGGTGGTGGGATATGTGGCATTCATGTCGTGCAACGACGAGACCTGCATCCCTCCCGCCCGCTACGAATTCAGCATTGGCAACGGCGAGGCTGCTGACGCTTCTGCCCAGACAGATGCCGCCCAGGCCGCTCCTGCCACACCGGCCGACGAGAATGCGAAGGGTGACATCTGGACACCCGTCATCAGCGAGCTGCAGGCCTTCGGCAGCTCCGAGGGCGACCTTTCGGGCGAGGCCCATCCGTGGTGGTACATCCTGATAGCCGGCTTCCTGGCCGGACTCATCGCCCTGGTCACTCCCTGCGTGTGGCCCATGATACCCATGACGGTGAGCTTCTTCCTGAAGCGTACGAAGGACCGCGCCAAGTCCATCCGCGACGCCTATACCTACGGCCTGGCCATCATCATCATCTATGTGGGACTGGGTCTGGTGGTGACCGCCCTCTTCGGTGCCTCGGCCCTCAACAGCCTGGCCACGAACGCCGTGTTCAACATCCTCTTCTTCCTGCTGCTGGTGGTGTTCGCCTGCTCCTTCTTCGGAGCCTTCGAGCTGGTACTGCCCGCCTCGTGGACCACGAAGCTCGACGCCAAGGCCGACGCCACGACGGGTCTGCTGAGCATCTTCTTCATGGCCTTCACGCTCTGCCTGGTCTCCTTCAGCTGCACGGGCCCCATCATCGGCACCCTGCTGGTGGAGGCCGCCACATCGGGCTCGATGCTCTATCCGGCCATCGGCATGTTCGGCTTCGCCTTGGCGCTGAGCCTGCCCTTCACGCTCTTCGCCCTCTTCCCCTCCATGCTTAAGTCGATGCCCAAGAGCGGCGGCTGTCTCAACATGGTGAAGGTGGTGCTGGGCTTCTGCGAACTGGCCTTGGCCTTCAAGTTCCTCTCGGTGGCCGACCTGGCCTACGGCTGGCGCATCCTCGACCGTGAGGTGTTCCTGAGCATCTGGATTGTCATCTTCCTCTTCCTGGGCCTCTACCTGCTGGGCTTCATCCGCCTGCCGCACGACGACGACCCGCAACCCTC
>CAMGAL010000092.1 GCA_946007445.1 uncultured Mediterranea sp. | reverse complement strand
GAGCGCACAGGCAAGAGCTACTGGGATTATGTGAAGGAGCGGGAGGAGAGCGATGTCATGGACTATCTCTTCGAGGTGTGGAAGACCATGCAGGCAGCCGTGCGCCGTGGACTGGAAGCCGAGGGGGTGCTGCCTGGCCCGCTCAACCTGCGCCGCAAGGCATCCACTTACTACATCAAGGCCAGCGGCTACAAGCAGTCGTTGCAGAGCCGGGGCTTGGTGTTTGCCTACGCCTTGGCCGTGAGCGAGGAGAATGCCTCGGGAGGTGTCATCGTGACCGCCCCCACGTGCGGCTCGTGCGGCGTGGTGCCGGCAGTACTGTTCCACCTGGCCAAGAGCCGTGACTTCAGCGACACGCGCATCCTGCGTGCATTGGCCACAGCCGGACTGATAGGCAACATCGTGAAGCAGAATGCATCCATCTCGGGTGCCGAGGCCGGGTGTCAGGCCGAGGTGGGCGTGGCTTGCAGCATGGCTTCGGCAGCCGCCAACCAGCTGTTCGGAGGTAGCCCCAAGCAGATAGAGTATGCCGCCGAGATGGGCCTGGAGCATCACCTGGGAATGACGTGCGACCCTGTATGTGGCTTGGTGCAGATACCTTGCATCGAGCGGAATGCCTACGCTGCCGCCCGTGCCCTCGATGCCAACCTCTACTCCTCCTTTACCGATGGAGGCCACCGCGTGTCGTTTGATAAGGTGGTAGAGGTGATGAAGGAAACCGGCAACGACCTCCCCTCGCTCTACAAGGAGACGAGCGAAGGTGGCCTGGCCAAGGATTACCATCCCATGTAGTGTCCCCTTGGCTTTGGCCTAAATGGAGCGTTACAGCTTTAGCGTCATGCGGACAAACTGCTCCAAGAAATCGACCGTGCTCTCCACACCCAGCAGGGAGGAGTCGATGCAGAGGTGATAGGTGGAGGCTTGACCCCAGATGCGGTTGCTGTAATAGTTGTAGTAGTCGGAACGCTTCTTGTCGGCCTTCTCCATCTTCTCCAAGGCCTCTTCGGGTGTCAGACCCAGCGTACGGCACAGGCGTGCCTGACGCTCTGCGGTGGAGGCAGAGATGAAGATGTTGACGATGCGGGGATGGTCGCGCAGGATATAGTCGGCACACCGGCCTACGAAGAGGCAGGAACCCTCGGCAGCTAGGTGACGGATGACGTCACTCTGTACCTTGAAGAGGGCATCGCCGCTCAGGCAGTTGGTGGCACCCAGGGTGCTCTCGCTGATGAAGGGGAAGCGCATACCCAGCAGTCCGCTCACCAGGCTTTGGGAGGCACGTTCGTCGGCGCGTTCGAAGAACTCTCGGCTGAGGCCGCTGGCTTCGGAGGCCAGAGTAATCAGTTCTTTGTCGTAAAAGCCTATGCCCAGACGGGCTGCCAGTTTCTCGCCGATTTCGCGTCCGCCGCTACCCAGCTGGCGGCCGATGTTGACTACAAAGTGAGGATTCATATCGTTGGGGAATTTTAGGATTGTTTGAACTTACGGAACTGGATGATCAGTAGGGTGCCGGCTATCAGGCTGGCCAGCAGGTCGGACACCGGCAGGCTGTACCATACACCCCACACGCCGAAGAAGTGGGGCAGGATGAGCAGGGCCGGCAGCAGGATGAGCATCTGGCGGGAGAGGGAGAGCAGGATGGACTTGCCCGCCATCCCGATGCTCTGAAAGAAGTTGGAGGTGACCATCTGGAATCCGATGATAGGGAAGAATATCACCGTAATGCGCAGTCCGCGAGCGGCCAGCTCCACCAGCTCGCCGTCGGTGGTGAAGATGCTCACCACCAGTCGGGGAGCCAACATGCCGGCCAGGAAGCCCAACGTGGTGACGCAGGTGGCCGCCGCAATGGTGAGCAGCAATATCCGAGTGACCCTCGGGTAGAGCCGCGCCCCGTAGTTGTAGCCGGCAATGGGTTGCATCCCCTGGTTGAGCCCCATCACGATCATCACCACCACAAAGGCCAGGCGGTTGACGATGCCGTAGGCTCCTACGGCCAAGTCGCCGCCATAGCGGTTCAGTCCCTGGTTGATGAGGATGACTATCAGGCAGGCGGCGGTGTTCATCAGGAAGGGAGACATGCCGATGGCCAGGGAGTCGAACACAATCTTGCGCCGCAGGCGGAAGATGCCCCGGTGGAAATGGAGCAGCTCGCCGGGCCGGGCGAACAGACTGATTTGCCACGCCAGCGAGCTGGCCTGTGCCAGCACGGTGGCCACGGCTGCCCCTCGAATGCCCATGCCGAAGCCATAGATGAAGAGGGGGTCGAGGGCGGTGTTGAGCAGCACGGTGGCCACGGTGGCGTACATGGCTTGTCGGGGATGGCCCGAGGCACGCAGCACGGCGTTGAGGCCGAAATAGAGGTGAGTCACCACATTGCCCAGCAGGATAATTTCCATGTAGTCGCGCGCATAACCCACCGTGGCATCGCTACCCCCGAAGAAATGGAGGATTTCCGTCAGGAAAGGCCACACCAGCAAGGCGAAGAGCGAACCCAGCAGGACGTTGAGCACCACCACGTTGCCCAGCACGCGCTGGGCGGTGTCGTAGTCGCGCTGGCCCAGCTTGACGGATATCAGTGTGGCGGCTCCCACACCTACCAGCGAGCCGAAGGCGGCAGCCAGGTTCATCAGCGGAAAGGTCAGTGCCAAACCGGAGATGGCCAAGGGTCCCACACCCTGACCGATGAAGATGCTGTCCACCATGTTGTATAGCGAGGCGGCTGTCATCGCAATGATGGCCGGCACGGCGTATTGTCGGAGTAGCTTGCCGATGCTCTCGGTGCCCAGTGCCGTGGGTATTTTCTGTTGTGTCATATCTGATTGCTGTTGTCTATCTTGCTGCAAAGATACGGCTTTTTCGGGATAACGAGCAAAGTGCCCTCCGCTTTTCTGACGGATTAGGTGTGTTCTTTGATGCCTCTTCTGGATGCCATGATCTCCTCGAAGTGGCCTTGCATAGTTGGCGGATCCGATGATAGCAATCACTTCCGTGTTGAATATGTGATATAATGATATATTCTTACATATACGGAACGGAAATAGTAGCCTCTCTTCCTCCTCTCTCTTCGTCGTTCCTTCGCTCTGCCTGCGGCTTGTCATATCTTTGCATTGTATATATGTCTTATCATAGAAAAAGCCTCTAAGCGGAGTCAGACTGGAGTCACACTGGAATCACACTGGAGTCACACTGGAGTCAGAGCATCGCCAATTTTGACAAATAGGGAGTGTGGTGAATTTTTAAAGCACTGGTTTTCAGCGGGATAGAAAATCCCGATGGGTGCAGATTTCTGTTATCTTTACAAATTAGGGAATATCTAATGTTGAGAAACTTTATTTTGAAAGTGCGGGCGTATGAAAGGTTTCGGGAGGCCTGTTCGGGGGCGTGAAAGAGGTCGCGCAGGACTGGTCAGGAAGAACGTGGATTTAGCGCGTATCTTGACATGTACCTGCTCTGCGTAAACGGCTTTCTGCCCCTACTACGTCATCCTCGAATGGTTTCCCTCGTCGTGTGATGAGGTTCTTGTCGACAAGGAAGAAGAGACTGTATCGCCGATCAAACAAAAAAAAGGAGAAAAGCTTGGTGGTTCCGAAAGAAAGCACTACTTTTGTGCCCGATTATTCCGCACCGGGTTCTAAGAAGAGATTGCTAAGTGATTAGCGACCACCCGACGGAGCTAACTTACATTATAAATTATAAATGTACGCAATTGTAGAAATTCAGGGCCAGCAGTTCAAGGCAGAAGCTGGCAAGAAGCTGTTCGTTCTCCACATCCAGAATGCTGAGGCTGGCGCAACAGTAGAATTTGAGAGAGTCCTTTTGGTTGACAACGGTAACGATGACATCAAGGTAGGTGTTCCTACCGTAGCCGGAGCCAAGGTGGTTTGCGAAGTCGTAAGCCCGCTGGTAAAGGGTGACAAAGTGCTGGTGTTCCACAAGAAGAGAAGTAAAGGTTACCGCAAGTTGAACGGTCACCGTCAGCAGTTCACAGAGTTGACAATCAAAGAGGTAGTAGCTTAATCATCAACCTAAAAACAGTAAGAAGAAATGGCACATAAAAAAGGTGTCGGTAGTTCTAAGAACGGCCGCGAATCAGCAAGTAAGAGATTAGGTGTGAAGATTTTCGGTGGCGAAGCTTGCAAGGCAGGCAACATCATCGTACGTCAGAGAGGTACTGAGTTCCACCCGGGCAAGAACATCGGTATGGGCAGCGACCATACGCTCTATGCCTTGGTCGATGGAACCGTGAAGTTCAAGGTGGGTCGCGAAGACAGACGCTATGTATCGGTGATTCCCGCCGAAGTGGTAGCTGAAGCATAAACATTCGAACGAATACATCTACCCCATACAGACAGGAGGCAAACTTTCCATCAAGGAGAGGTTTGTCTCCTGTCTTTTTATTATTCCTGTCCACCCAAAGGTTTCCCTCATGCGCATCTCCATTCTTCTCCTTCTCGGTTCTGTAGCGTTGCTCGCGGCCTGCCATTCGGCCCCTGCCGCCAGCACCGCCAGGACAAAGCCGGTGGCCCCCAGCGTGGCGGCCAGGGCCTGCAGCGCGGGCAGCGCCAGCCCCGCCCGCTGCACCCAGCACCGCAGGCCGAGGGTCTTGGCCGACGCGGGCGTGTGGGCGGGGGGCTTATCGCTGGCGCTGCATCAGGGGCGCACCTCCACTTGCTGGGCCTATGCCGCCAATGGGCTGCTGGAGTCAGCGTGGTTGCAGGCCCATCCAGGCGACACGCTGCGCCTCTCGCCCATGTATGTGGTGAGGCGGAAGTATCTCAAGCAGTTGGAGGGCTACTACTACTCACAGGGGAGGGAGGAGATACGCGCCGGAGGCTTGGCCCACGACTATCTGAACGTAGCCCGCGAGGAGGGGTTGATGCCTCTTGATGCCTATCCGGGCAAGCCGGTCGGGCAGCCCCGGCATGACCACCACCGGTTGCTGAAGGCCCTGCGCAAGCTGGCGGCCATGGCCGTGGTGCGGCGCGACTTGCCCACCTATCGGGCCAAGGCCGAAGTCTTGCTCGACCGGGCTTTGGGGGCAGTGCCGGACAGCTTCTTGTTCCGTGGCCAATCCTATACCCCGCGTTCCTTTGCCCGCAGCTTGCAGCTTCCGCTGGATGGCTACGAGCAGCTCACCAGTTTCAGCCATCGTCCTGAGGGCTCCAGTTATGTGCTGGAGGTGCCCGACAACTGGGCACACGGCACCTTTCTCAATGTGTCGCTCGACGAGTTGGAGCGGCGGGTGATGCAGGCCTTGCAGCGTGGCGAGGCCGTGGCCTGGCACGGTGATGTGAGCGAGACGAGCTATCAGTCGCCGCAGGGAGTGGCCTGGTGGCCGCAGTCGCCCGTCACGGCCGCGATGCGCCAGCGTGCCTACGAGCAGTTCGCCACGACCGACGACCACTATCTGCTGCTCGTCGGCCTGGCGCACGATGCCGCTGGCCGCCGTTTCTATCTGCTGAAAGACTCCTACGGGCGCTATGCCCCCTATCGGGGGCTCATCTACATGTCGGCCGACTATTTCCGCATGAAGACCCTCTCTGTCCTGCTCAAGGCTTGCTCTTGACGAAGTACTGGTTGTAGACGATGCCCAGTACAATCAACACCAGGCCAATGTAGGTCGTGGTGGCTATCTGCTCGCCCAGCACCAGGGCGATGAGGAAGAGCGAGAGGAAGGGGGAGAGGTAGCAGAGCTGGTTGACCAAGGCCGGATTGGAGCCGATGCGCATGGCCAGGCCGAAGCAGATGAAGGGGATGCCCATCTCGAATCCTCCCACATACATGCCCGACAGGAGACCCGGCAGCGTGTTGATATGCACCTCCACGAAGCAACTGCCTGCCAGCAGGTAGAGCGTGCCGAAGAAGAAGCTCATGAAGCAGGTCAGGCTGCTGTCCAGCTCCTCCTTGTAGCGGTTGTTGAGCATCCAGTACGAGGCCCAGAGCACTGCACTCAGGGCAGCCAGCAGCAGTCCGCCTATGGGGATACCCCCTTGGGCTATCGAGCCACTGCCCAGCGAGATGAGCGTGACTCCGCCCAACGAAATCACCATGCCGATGTACTTGAGGCGCGGGATGGGCTGGTGGGCAAAGAGGGCCAGCCACACCAGCAGGACGATGGGCCAGGCGTAGTTGATGGGCTGCGCCACCTGCGCCGGCAGCAGGTCGTAGGCGCGAAACAGCACCAGGTAGTAGGCCACGGGATTGAGCAGACCCAGGCCTGCCAGGATGCCCCACTGACGGACTGTCAGCCGTTTCACCAGCGGCCATTTGCGCTGCACGGTCATCAGGACGCCGAATATCAGCAGCGAGGTGGCACTGGCCACCACCAGCATTTCATAATAAGAAAGATTCTTCAGGGCTATCTTGAAGGCCGTAGCCACGGTCGACCAGCTGAGCACGGCTATGCCGGCCAGCATCAGGGCTTTGCTGTTTGCTTTCATGCTTGTTGTTCCAGTTCGTTTTTTGCAAGGTTATAGGATGTTGTCCGCCATCTGTCGGGCGGTGTGGCGGTACTCCTCAAGTAGTTCGGCCATGACCTCGGCCACCGGCTCGATGGGGCGTCCCTGCAGCAGGGCTGCAGCCTGACCTATCTCCAGTTCGCCCTCGTCCAGGTTCCCCTCGAAGATACCCTTCTTAGCCCGCCCTCTTCCCAGCAGTTCGCGCAGCTCCTCCACGGAGGCTCCGCGTTCTTCGGCCTCTTCCACTTGGGTGCGGAATGCATTGGCCACCAGTCGGGTAGGCGATAGCCGCTTGAGCAGCAGGCGGGTGTCTCCCTCGGCCAGCTGCAGGCAGCGCATCTTGAAGGCCTCTGCCGCCGAGCTCTCTTGGGTCAGGGCAAACCGGCTGCCTATCTGCACGCCGTCGGCTCCTAAGGCCTGTGTCGCATACCAGGCAGCTCCGGTAGCGATGCCACCGGCAGCCAAGAGGGGCAGGTGGGTGGCCTTGCGTACCGCCGGCACCAGGCAGAGGGTGGTGGTCTCTTCGCGTCCGTTGTGTCCGCCGGCCTCGAATCCCTCGGCCACCACGGCATCTACGCCGGCTTCCGTGGCTTTTCGGGCAAAGGTGGAGGATGACACCACATGGGCCACCTTCATGCCGTGGCTGTGCAGCCACTCGGTCCACTTCTTTGGCGAACCGGCGGAGGTGAAGACGATTTTCACCTCCTCTTCTACCAGGATTTGCAGCAGTTCCTCCATTTGCGGATACATCAGGGGGAGATTGACGCCAAAGGGTGCCGAGGTGGCACTTTTCAGTTTGCGCAGGTGCTCACGCAGGGTGTCGGGGTGCATGGACCCCGCTCCGAGCAGTCCCAGGCCGCCGGCATTGCTCACTGCTGCTGCCAGCCGCCAGCCGCTGCACCACACCATACCGCCCTGCACGATGGGGTATCGGATACCAAAGAGTTCACAGATTGGATTCATATACATTTTTATGTTGGATAGTTGTTGGCAAAGAGGGTGTGCCATTGGCAATCGGCCTTTGGCACACCCTCTGCGAAATCAATGAATTAGAGACCTAAGTCCTTGAATGTGCGCGGAGCAGGCACTCCGGGCAGAGGCTTGCGCGTCTTGAGTTGTTCGAGGGCTACCTCAATGGCCTTCAGCAGCTGCTGGTCCTCGCCGGCATTCTCGCGGATGGGGTCGTTGTCTATCAGGATGTCGGGGTCTACGCCGTGGTTCTCCACCATCCACTGGCCGGTCTTGGCATCGTAGTTGGTGAAGAAGGGGACGCGGATGTCCGTGCCATCCATGTAGGGCAGCGAACCGCTGATGCCGATGATGCCACCCCAGGTGCGGGTACCGATGACGGTGCCCAGCTCGTTGGCCTTGAAGCTCCAGGGGAAGA
>CAMGAL010000091.1 GCA_946007445.1 uncultured Mediterranea sp. | reverse complement strand
GGCCGCTCTCGCTCATACGCTTGTAGTACTGGTTGAAGCGGATGAGGTCAATCTTGCGGCAGCCTTCGTAGTAGAGCTCATGACCACGCTCGGTGAGCAGGGCGTCGAGGAAGGCATCGACCGAAGCTGTCTTGGAGGCATCCAGGTCGCCCAAGCCGGCGCGGTGGCGCACTTGGTTGACGCAGCTGATGGCGTTGGCCGATACGGCATTGTGGGCACGCACGTCGGCTTCGGCATAGAGCAGCAGGACATCGGCCCAGCGGGCCAGCGGATAGTCAGTGCCCTGGAAGGAGGTAGCCGTCTCGATGGGGTACTTGTTGATGATGAATCCGTCCCACAAGTCGCCCAGATGGGCAGCGGTCACCCAGCCGTTGTTCTTGCTGTAGTAGCTGGTCAGGATGGTCTCGGCACGCTTGTCGCCCGGCTCGAAGGTGTCGTAGAAGTATTGTGAGATGTTGAAGCACTGGCCCCAGCCGCCACCTTGGTTGACGAAGGGAGTGGGGTTGCCCTGGTCGTCGTACTTGGCGGCATCGCCGGGCACGGCATACCAGCTGGTGGGGTTGAAGTTACCCTGCGTGCCCGAACCGGTGGCATTGCTGTTGCACGAGCAGGACATGATGACTTCGCTGTTGAATTTGTTGGCAATCTTGAACTGGTCGGCGTAGTCGGCAAACAGGCTGTAGTTGCCATGGAACTGGCTGAAGAGGTCGTAGGCCTTCTGGTAGTAGCCCTGCATGTGGTGTCCCTCGTTCAGGTAGTGGCGCATCAGGCAGAAGCGGGCATAGTCGGCGTTGTAGCGGCCCTTCTCCTTCTGCGTCTCGTTAACGTTCTGCGCGGCAAACTCCAGGTCGTCGGTGATGTACTGCGTCATCTGGTCGAGCGACGGACGCACCAGGTTGCCCTCGGCCTCGGTGTCGCCCACTAAGGCGGGATCCACGATGACGGGCACCGGTCCGTAGAAGTGCATCAGGTAGTACATCATCAAGCCGCGGCAGAGTCGGGCCTCGCCCAGATACTCCTTCTTGGTGGCGGCGGGCAGGATGTACTCGTCAGCGTTCTCGATGGTGCCGATGATCTGCGTGAAGCGGGTGATGTCGCGCACCTTCTCGAAGTGGCTGGGGTCGCCGCCCGAGCCGCGTCCCACGAGTTTCAGGTCGTCGAACTGTCCGGCGGACATCTTCTGCCAGGTGCCGCCCCAGGAGCTGATGTTCCAGGGCGAGCTCTCGTCGCTGGTGGTGTCCAGCATACGGTAGAGACCCCCTTCGGCTACGAGGAAGTTGTGCTGCCAGGAGGAGGAGAAGCTGTAGCCCCAGTTGACGGAGAAGGGCACGTAGCAGTCCATTAGGTAGCTTTCGTAGTCGGCTGCCGTGGCCGGGAAGTTGGTGGTAGAGAGGGAGCCATAGATGGTGGCGTCGAAATCGTTTTCACAGCTGGTCAGGCCCATTCCGGTCAGGCCCAGGGCCAGTGCGAGAGATGCTATATTCTTTTTCATGATCAGTCTGAATAATTAGAAGGTTGTTTAGAATTGAACTTTCACACCCATGGAGAAGGTACGTATCATGGGGTATTCGGCCTTACCGCCCTTGTAGCTGCCGCCGGTCGTCACTTCGGGGTCGAAGTTATCGAATCCGGTGAAGGTGAAGGGATTCTGTGCGTCGGCATAGATGCGGATGCTCTGGATGTACTCCTTCAGCGAGCCGAGCTGCTTGCTGAGGAAGGTGTAGCCCAGCGTGATGTTGCGCACGCGCAGGAAGCTGGCATCCTGGTAGTAGATGTCCGTACCTGCACCGCCGGGCAGCGACTTGTTGGCCAGACGGTAGGCGATGCCGGGCAGCGAGCCGTTGGGGTTGGTCTGCGAGTTGTACACCTGGCTCAGGATGGTGCTCTGGTTGGAAGTCTGGTTGGCCAGTTCGCGAGCGTCGCTCCAGTCGTAGGAGTAGTTATACTTCTTCAGACCCAGTTGTGAGTAGACGAAGACGTTCAGGTCCCAGTTATTGTAGGTGAAGGTGTTGCCCAGTCCCCAGTAGAGGGCGGGAACCACATTGACCATATCCACGTCGTCCGACGTAATCTGCTGGTCGCCGTTGAGGTCCTTGATGATGGGGCAGCCCGGGTATTGGTACTGCTCAGGCTGGTAAGAGGGCATGTTGCTCTTGTCGCTGTTGACGATGCCCGCCGTGCGATAGAAGTAGAGGGCGTTGACCGGCTCGTCGTTGCGCTGCTGGTACTCCAGGTAGTCGTATTGCGGCATACGCTCCTTCCAGATGGAGTTGTAGTGCGACAGCGTCAGGGTCGATTCCCACTGGAAGTCAGGGGTCACGATGTTCTTGGTGTTGATGGTGGCGTCCCAACCGTAGCGACGGATGTGTCCGCCGTTGATGGGGTAGGTGCTGAACATGGAGAGGCCCTCCGTGTTGGCGTAGCCCAGCATGTCCGTCACGTCGTTGACGAAGTAGTCGAAGCTACCGTTGATGCGGTCGCGCAGGATGGAGAAGTCCAGACCGATGTTCTTCATCTCCGTGCGTTCCCAGCTGACGTTGGGGTAGTCCTTGCTGACCAGATAGTAGGGCACATTGTCCGTGGTGTTCTTGTCGAACATCACGTGGTTGCCGAAGGCGCTGTACGAGCCGTAGAGCGAGGAGCCCAGGTTGTCGTTGCCCGTCACACCGAACGAGGCGCGGAGCTTCAGCATGTTCACCCACTTGATGTCCTTCATGAAGCTCTCGTTGAAGATCTTCCAGGCAGCCGATACCGAGGGGAACCAGGCATACTTCTTGCCCTTGAAGAACTTGTCCGTACCGTCGCGGCGGACGGTGGCCGAGAGCACGTAGCGGTCGAGGATGTCGAAGCCCACGCGGCCGAACTGCGAGCGCTTCTCGTCGGCGGTGCGGTAAGAGGAGATGGTCTTGTCGCCCGTAGCGGCCGAGATGTTGTCGTTGCCCAGGGCATCGTTGGTGTCGTTGTAGGAGATGCCCATGCCGTGGCTGTGGCTCAGGTAGCGGCCCATGCCCACGACGGCGTTGAACGAGAGGGCTTGGTTGAAGAAGCTGTGGTCGAAGCTGATGGTAGCCTCCATGGTGGAGTTGTCGCGCTTGCTGCTCTGCATACTACCTCTGGAGCGGTACATCTGGTCGAAGTAGACGTTGCTCGGGATGTAGACCTTGCGCTCGGCATCCTCCTTGTTGTAGCCGTAGAGCAACTTGGCCTTCAGCATCTGCGGGATGATGTCGAAGTCGAAGGTGAAGTTGGCGTTGAAGCCGTCAGAGAGTGAGCGGTCCCTCATCTCGCTCATACCCACGGGGTTGGGCACATTCATGAAGGTGGTGTAGCTGCCGTCTTCCTGACGGACGGGCAGGTAGGAGGGGTAGAGCAGGGCTGCGCTCAGCGCACCCGAAGCCTGCGAGCCGCGTCCGTTCGACGTGCCGCCCACGGTACCGTTGTTGTTATTGTTGCGGTTGTAGTTAATGCTGGCCGTCAGCTTCATCCAGTCGAAGATCTGTGCCGAGACGTTGCTGCGGAAGATGAAGCGCTCGTAGTCGCTGTTCTGTACGGTACCTACCTGGCGGTAGTAGTTGCCCGACACGTAGTATTGCAACCGGTCGGCACCGCCCTGGATGGTCACGTTGTGGCTCGAGATGCTACCGTTGCGCAGCACTTGGTCAGCCCAGTCTGTCGTCTTTGCTTGGGCTATCTGCTGCGAGGTGAAAACATCGGAGTTGCCGCCATCGTAGCTGTTGGGGCCGTAGGGCGCCATCTTGTTATTATAGAGATACTGCTCTTTCTTGAAGAGATTGGCATACTGCATGTACTCCTGCGCATTGAGCGAGCTGATGTACTTGTAGTTGGACACCAGCGACACTTCGCCGTCGTAGGTGACGCGCATCTTGCCCTTCTTACCGCTCTTGGTGGTGATGAGCACTACGCCGTTGGCGGCATTGATACCGTAGATAGAGGCTGATGCGTCTTTCAGCACCTCGATGCTCTCAATGTCGTCGGGGTTCAAGCCGGCCAGGCCCGAACGGTTCACGCTGGAGGGCATCACCGTGGTCGAACCGCCCGAACTGCCTTCCAGTGAGCCGGTAGGCATCACCACACCGTCCACCACATAGAGCGGCTGTCCGCCACCACGGATGGTCATGCTGACACCGCCACCGGGCTGTGCACTGGCCATGGTGGCCTGCAGACCGGCGGCACGACCCATCAGCATCTGGCTCATGTTTGTCGTACCGGTCTTCACCACCTTGTCGGCGTCCACTTTGGCAATAGAGGTGGTCAGGTTCTTGCGGCTTACCGAACCGTAACCGGTCACGATGACCTCGTCCAGCAGGTTGACGTCTTCGGCCATGGTCACGTCGATGCGTGACTTGTTGAACCTGATGATCTGCGACTTGAATCCCACAATCCTGAACTCCAGTTGTTCGCCTTGATTGACGGCAATCCGGTAGTTCCCATCCATGTCGGTGATGGTGGCTTTGTTGCTGCCGGGCACGCGGATGGTCACGCCGATGAGCGGCTCACTGTTGCTGTCTAACACAGTACCTGTGATTTCTTGCTGTTGGGCCATCAGCGAGAATGGCAGACACAGCATACACAATAGAATAAGGAAGTGTTTCATACGCTTAGATTAGTTTTACATTATAAATTAGATTGTGTTAATGGTTTGTTTTCGACTGCAAAAATATGTAGAATTAACCTCTTGATTGACCGCAAACTGGACTTTGATTACCATAAATCTGACTTTCCCCGGGCATTCTACGATATAAATTGGACGGATTATGGGAAAATAATGTCCATTTTATGTTTTTCTTTCTTTTTTCCCTATCTTTGCCTCGTTAATAGCTACTAATGTATGAAACACTTTCGTCTCTTCTTTATGCTGTGGTTGTCAGGCATCGCCCTGGCGCTCCATGCCCAATATGATACAGGCTACCGCAATATCGTGGTGGGCGAGCATCTCGGAGTCAAATGCATCGTGCAAGATGCCGACGGTCTCATCTGGATGGGTGCGCGAAACGAACTCTACAGCTACGACGGCTACCAATGTACACCCCACCATCTCTCCGGCGAATCCAACGACCCTTTCACCATCTACTGCATGACGCTACGCGACGATCGGTTCTACATCGGCTCCGACCGGGGGCTCTATATCTACGAGGCTCATTCGGGCCGGTGCATTCATCCCGATTTGACTGCCCGAATGGACATCCGTTGCATCTTGATGGAGGAGAATACACTCTACCTGGCCTGCATGGAGGGAATCTACATCTATCAGGAGGAACAGCAGACCCTCCGTCCGCTCTGTCCTGACCTGCGGGCAGTCTACACCCTTCTCCGCACTCCGAAGGGGCTGTTGGCCGGCACCTCTTCCGGGCTTTTCCTGATTCATGACGAGGAGTACACGGCCTATCCTATCCGCATCTTTGTCAACTCTCTGGCTCATGACGAGGGCAGCCACTACTGGATAGGGACAGAGGGCTATCTGTTCAGTCTCGACCTGGCTACCGACCACCTGGAGGCGGTGGCCGAGATGCAGGGCAACAGCATCAAGACCATGCTGCGCGACAGCAGCGGATGCCTGCTGATGGGCACGGACAACGGTCTCTTTGTGCGCGAGGAGGAGGGGCACATCAGCCACTACCGTCACGACACCAGCAACTCCGCCTCCATGAGCAACAATGTACTGTGGAGTGTCTTCATCGACCGGCAGGAGAATCTCTGGCTGGGCCACAATGCCGGACTCTCGTTGTTGCGCTCCTTGCATGTGTTTACCCGCATCCCCCTACAGCAGTTGGTGGGCTCTGACGAGGGAAACTTCCTGAGCCAACTCCACTTCGACCGCCGTTCTCAGTTGTGGGCGGGCGGCTCCAACGGCTTGCACCGCTTCGCTCGCGGAAAGCGTATGGAGGACAAGACCTGGTACAGACAAGGCAGTACGCAGCATCCGCTGACCAACAACTTCATCCGCTGCATCTACGAAGACAGCGATGGGGATATCTGGACAGCCACAGACGGCGGCATCAACCTCTACCAGCGCCAGACCGACCAGATGCGCAATTTCCTCCTTTACAATGCCTCCATGACCCACAATGCCAAATGGGCCTATGCCCTGTTTGTCGACCGCCAGCAGCGGCTATGGGTAGGTGCCTACGACGGAGGGGTCTTTGTGATAGACAAGCAGCGGTTGCTGGCATCCAATGGCGAATGTATGGCCGACCAATACTATCCGGTCGGTCGGGGAGCACTTTCCGGACTCCACGTCATGCAGATGCTCTACACCCAGTCTGGCGAGGTGTGGGTGACCTCCTCCGATGGCGGTGTGGACCGCATCGACCCACAGAGCCGACGCGTGACCCACGTGAGCGACCGAACCGTCTTCTGCTTGATGGAAGACCATCGCCAACGCATCTGGCCCGGCTACGACGGGGCCCGGTGCGGCGATGCGCCTGGTCGGCAACCGCCGGAGACCTACGACCTCTCTGACCCCTATACACGCATCATCAGCCTGGAGGAGGTGGACGGACGCATCTGGGCCTTCAGCCGCTCCAGCTGCCGCGTCATCGACTCGCTGGGGCATGTCAGCCTCTTCCGGTTGCCTATGAACAATCTCTCTGCCACCTGCTATGCGCCTTGTATCAAACGTTTCATCGTAGGAGGCATTGATGAAATCCTCACCTTCCAGTCCGACGTGGTCTCCCTTCATTCCTCCACGCTCCCCCTCTTCCTCTCCAGCCTGCAGATCAATAATACCGATGTCAACCTCTCCCGGCTGACCGCCCTTCAGCGGGAAGGTTTGCGTCTGCCCACCCACGAGAACAACCTGCAGCTCCACTTTACCGACATGCCCTATTGCCATGGCATGGGTTTCATGTATGCCTATCGTCTGAAGGGAAACAGCCAGACCTGGCTTCCCCTCGACCCCAAGAGCTTGACCATCCATCTCATCGGTCTGCCTCACGGACGTCAGCTGCTGGAGATAGCCGTCATGGATGGCTTGGGCCGTCCGGCCGATACCGTCTATCGCCTGCCTATCCACATCCTGCCTCCGTGGTACCTCACCTGGTGGGCCAATCTGCTCTATCTGCTGTCGGTCGTGGGGCTGACTGCCGGCGTTCTGAATTACTACAGCGTGCGTCGCCATCTGATTCAGGAGGAAGAGGCCCTCCAGACCGTGCTGGATAAACAGGAGGCTCGCAGCCGCTTCTTCCGCCAGCTCTCTGCTGAGTTGAAGCGTCCCATAGCCGACACCTTGGTAACGGTCACCCAGCTGTGCGAACGCACCCACTCCGACGAGACCCTGCGCCGCCTCACTCTCATTCAGGGGGCGGCCACCCAGCTGAACACCCTCCTGCGCCATGCCTTCGACCTCAACAGCAGTCGCACTACCCACCGCACTGACCTCCTCTTCTACGAGATAGACCTCCACCTCTTCTGCCAGCAGGCCGTTGCCAACATGGAGCGTCAGGCTGCCGAGCGGGGCATCACCCTCCTCTTGGAGGCTCCGCCGAAGCATGTGCGCCAGCGGGTGGGCATCGTGCGCTTCGACGCCATTCTCTACATCCTCCTCCGCTTCGCCATCCAGCAGACGGCCCAGGGAGGCCATATCCGACTGCTGCTCCTTCCGGAGGAGGAATCGTTGCAGATTCGTGTAGAGGCCCGGCCGACCCCCTTTGCTCCCGGCGAACTGGATCACCTCTTCCTCCGGCGTCAAGAGAATGCGGCTCCTTCAGAGGAGAACAATACGGAGCTCTACCTGGCTCGTGAATATGCCCAGGCCATGCAGGCCACCCTCTCCGCCCGCTGCGACCAGCCGGGGGAACTACAGCTGCTACTCACGTTCTCCGGTCAGGCCGAACCCTCTCCGGCCCTTGAAGCGAAGCGTCAGCCGACCAGTGCTCAGGCGGTGGTTCGCACCGATGGCGACGAGCGGCTCATGGCCAGTATCACGGCCACCATCGAAAAGCACATCATGGACTACGACTTCAACGTGTCCATCCTGCAGTATGAGATGGGCATCGGCAGCAAGCTGCTCTATCGCAAGGTGAAGGCGGCCACCGGCCTTTCGCCTGTGGAGTATATC
>CAMGAL010000090.1 GCA_946007445.1 uncultured Mediterranea sp. | reverse complement strand
AAATAGAGTCCCTGTAAATAACTCCCCCTTATCGTCCGACGCAGCCGGGTGCAGGAACGTAGATGGGCTGTCTGAACCTACCTTGGTTGAGCAGTTTGTCTGCCCCATCTGTTTAGATAGAAAAGATGCATGGTCATTCAGTATTTAGGTATCTTTGTTCGTACCTATAGACGAATAACATCATCATATGGACGATATGAAATACTGTTTTGCTCGAATTTTAGGGGTTGCTCTGCTGGCCACGATGGCTGTCCATACTGCAGCCCAAACTTTTACGGAGTGGAAAGACCTGAAGGTCAACTCCCTCCATCGGTTGCCTATGCGCACCGACCATTTCGCCTATGAATCCGTGGAGGCCGCTTTAGAAGGTGACCGAAGCTCATCGACAAACTACCTGTCGCTGAACGGACTCTGGCGATTCAACTGGGTGAGGGAGGTCGCCATGCGCCCCACCGACTTCTACCGCACCGACTACAACGACCAGGGATGGGCCACGATGCCCGTGCCCGGCATGTGGGAGCTGCATGGCTATGGCGATCCGCTCTATGTGAACTGGAGCTATGCCTGGAAGGGGAGTTTCAAGAACAACCCTCCCTTTGTCCCCGAAGAGAACAATCATGTAGGTTCCTACCGGAGGGAATTCCTGATTCCAGCCGAATGGGCGGGCCGGCAGATAGTGGCTCACTTCGGGTCTGTCACTTCCAATCTCTATCTCTGGGTGAACGGACGCTTCGTGGGGTATAGCTAGGACAGTAAGCTCTCGGCCGAATTTGACCTGACTCCCTACCTGAAGCCGGGACAGAAAAATCTGATAGCCTTCCTGACCTTCCGCTGGTGCGATGGCAGCTACCTGGAAGATCAAGACTTCTTCCGCCTGAGCGGCGTGGCCCGCGACTGCTACCTCTACGCACGTACCAAAGGGGCCGGACTCACCGATATACGGGTGACTCCTGATTTGGATAGTGACTACCGACACGGTACCCTCGCTGTGGCATTGACGATGCGCGGAGGGACGAAAGCCGACTTGCAGCTGATGGATGCTGAGGGCCGGGTGGTGTCCACCCTGAAGGGTGCGACGGGTACCTGCCGGATGGAAGTCAAAGATCCTCAGAAATGGAGTGCCGAATCGCCCTATCTCTATACGTTGCTGGCTACCGTCAATCAGGACAGCAAGGAGATAGAGACCGTGCCCGTCAAGGTGGGGTTTCGCAAGATCGAACTGAAGAACAGCCAAGTGCTGGTCAACGGGCAACCGGTGCTCTTCAAAGGGGTAAACCGTCATGAAATGGATCCTGACGGAGGCTACATCGTCTCGCGTGAGCGTATGCTGCAGGACATCCGCCTGATGAAGCAGCACAACATCAATGCCGTACGTACCTGTCACTATCCGGACGACCCTTTGTGGTATGACCTGTGCGACGAGTACGGACTCTATGTGGTGGCGGAGGCCAATCGAGCATCATCTTCTGGTCGCTTGGCAACGAAACAGCCGACAGTCGGAATTTTGTCGAAAGCTACGATTGGACTAAGCGGGAGGATGGCAGCCGGCTGGTACAGTACGATCTGGCCAATAAGGAAAGGCATACGGATGTGTTCTGCCCCATGTACCTCAACCATCAGGGGTGTGAGGAGTATAGCCGGAGCAGCGACGAAAAGGATCAAAAGCCACTGATTCAGTGTGAGTACGCTCATGCAATGGGCAACTCGTGCGGCGGATTCAAGGAGTACTGGGAGCTGGTGCGTCAGTACCCGAAGTTCCAGGGTGGATTCATCTGGGACTTTGTGGATCAGGGCTTGCGCGGTCGCGGAAAGGAGGGCGTGATGATCTACAAGTATGGAGGCGACTACAACCCATACGATGCCAGCGATAACAACTTTTGCAACAACGGACTGTTCAACCCCGACCGCGTGCCCAATCCGCAGACCGATGAGGTGAAGTATATCTATCAGAACATCTGGGTTTCGCCGGTCAATCTGGCCCGCGGTGAGGTGGCCGTCTATAACGAACACTTCTTCCGCGACCTTTCGGCTTACCGGCTGGAGTGGACTTTGCTCGTGGAGGGCGAGGCGATAGAGAGTGGTCTGATAGATGCACTGGACATTCCGGCCCGCCAAACACGCACTTTGACATTGCCTTATCAGCTGAAGGGAATAGCCTCTGACAAAGAGGTGCTGCTGAATGTGCGTTTCGTACTGAAGCGTCAGGAGGGTCTGCTTTTTGCCGGACAAGAGGTGGCCAAGGCGCAACTGGTGATTGCTCCCTATGTGTATGACCACGCTCTGACTGCTCACGCACCGACGAGACCTCATGCCACGGCGGTACAGCCTACCGTCAATCGCGAGAACGCCCGCTGCCTGCGGGTGAGAGGCGAGCGTTTTGCCATCGACTTCGACAAGAAGAGCGGCTTCTTGACACGCTACGAGGTGAATCGGATCTCCCTGCTCCATGAGGGAGCCCGTCTGGTGCCCAACTTCTGGCGGGCCGGTACGGACAACGACTATGGCGGCAACGTGCACAAGGCCTATGCGGTCTGGCGTAACCCGGCGATGGAGTTGAAGTCGCTGGAGGCCACACAGGAAGAGTCACAGGTGGTGGTGCGTGCTGAGTACGAAATGCCCGAGGTGAAGGCTCGTCTGCAGCTGACGTACAGCATCAGTCCTGACGGCGTGATGCAAGTCGTACAGAAGATGATGGCCGACACGACGGCGAAGGTGCCCGACCTCTATCGCTTTGGCATGAAGATGCAGCTGCCGTATGAACTGGAATATAGCACCTACTATGGGCGTGGACCGGTGGAGAACTATGCCGACCGCAAGTCGTCAGCCTTCGTGGGCCTCTATTCGCAGACGACCGACGAGCAGGCATATCCCTATATCCGTCCGCAAGAGACCGGTACAAAGAGCGATGTCCGCTGGTGGAAGCAGACAACATCGGGCGGGCGCGGTCTGAAGGTGATGTCTGATGCACCTTTCTCCGTTTCAGCCCTCCATTACTCCATAGAGTCGCTCGATGACGGAGAGGCGAAGGACCAGCGTGGAGAAGAACGAGGTGATGGAGAAGCTGACCTACCGCGACATTGACATCCTGGACCATAGCGAAAATCAGTTGGACTACCAGGGCTGTATTGCCATCAATGTAGGCGACAACAACCTGGTGCGCCGCGTTCGCTTCGAAGATATCCGCATCGAGGATTTCCGCAAGGGGCAACTCTTCAATATGCGCATCTTCTACAACAAGAAGTATTGTCTGGCTCCGGGGCGTGGCATTGAGGATGTGCTGCTGAAGGACATCAGCTACACGGGCAGCGGCGAGGAACTCTCCATCCTGGCTGGTTATAACGAAGAGCGCCGCGTCCGCAACATCCGCTTCGAGAACCTGCGCATCAATGGCCGGATCATCAGCGACCAGATGCCCGACAAGCCTCGTTGGTACAAGACGGGAGATATGGCTCGCATCTTCATTGGCGAGCATGTGGAGCATGTGACGTTCGAATAGTGTGAACCTGCCCTTTACCTGTTTGCTGCGAACGGGATAAAGGGCAGGCTCTTTTTGGGGGAGGGGGAGGACTTGCTATTGGTTCAGTAGCGGATGGGTCGATGTAGATTGGTTCAGAATGACAAAATGATAGTGTACATGTGGTATCACTTCAAATGTCGGAAGAACCATTTTTTTTTCTGCTTGCCGGTTCAGTATCCTGGCACCGTCATTCGTATTTAGGAAGAAAACAACAACAATACTGACGAGATAGCAAAGATGAGAAAGCAGCTTTTTCTGTTCGCATGGATGGCCATAGCCCTCTCTGCGCCCCTGACGGCACAGTCCGTCTATCCCGGTCAGCACGGCGGGAAAATGAAACTGTCCGTAGCGGCACCTATGCAGGCACAGGCCTTCGACCTGAAGGATGTACGCCTGCTGCCCAGCCGCTTCCGTGAGAACTTGCAGCGCGACTCGGCTTGGATGGCCTCCATCGAGGTGAATCGCCTGCTGCACAGCTTCCGCACCAACGCCGGCGTGTTTGCCGGGCGTGAAGGCGGCTACATGACGGTGAAGAAATTGGGTGGTTGGGAGTCGCTCGACTGTGAACTGCGTGGCCACACCACAGGACACCTGCTCTCGGCCTACAGCCTGATGTATGCCACCACGGGGTGCGAACTGTTCAAGCTCAAGGGCGACAGTTTGGTGGACGGATTGGCCGAAGTGCAGCAGGCGTTGGGAGGTGGTTATCTGAGCGCCTTCCCCGAGGAGCTCATCAACCGTAACCTACGGGGCAAGAGTGTCTGGGCACCCTGGTACACCTTGCACAAGCTCTTCTCCGGACTGATAGACCAGTATCTCTATGCCGACAACCGTCAGGCACTGGAGGTGGTGACACGCATGGGCGACTGGGCCTACGCGAAGCTGAATCCCCAAAGCGAGGAGACACGCAGGCGGATGATTCGCAACGAGTTCGGCGGCATCAACGAGTCGTTCTACAACCTCTATGCTCTGACGGGAGACGACCGCTTCCGCTGGCTGGCGGAGTATTTCTATCATAACGACGTCATCGACCCCCTGAAGGAGCAGCACGATGACCTGGGTACGAAGCACACCAACACCTTTATTCCGAAGGTGATAGCCGAGGCACGCCGCTACGAGCTGCTGCAGAGCGAGGAGAGCCGGCGGTTGACCGACTTCTTCTGGCACATCCTGGTGGAGCACCACACCTTCGCACCCGGCTGCAGCAGTCAGAAGGAGCACTTCTTCGATAACGCCCGCTTCTCACACTTCATCAACGGCTATACGTGCGAGACATGCTGAACATACAACATTCTGAAGCTGTCTCGACACCGCTTCTGCTGGAGGGCCGATGCTCGTGTGGCCGACTACTACGAGCGGGCGCTCTACAACCACATCCTAGGCCAGCAGGACCCCGAGTCGGGCATGGTGTGCTACTTCCTGCCCTTGCTCAGCGGAGCGCATAAGGTGTATAGCACGCCGGAGAACTCCTTTTGGTGCTGTGTGGGTAGCGGCTTCGAGAGCCATGCCAAGTATGCCGAGGCCATCTACTACCACAACGACGAGAGCCTCTTCGTCAACCTCTTCATCCCCTCGGTGGTGGAGTGGAAGGAGAAGGACCTCTCCCTCCGGCAGGAAACCAACTTTCCTCGGGAGGAAAAAATATCGCTCTCCCTGCAAACGAAACAACCTGTGAAAGCTACCTTGCAATTGCGTTACCCGGCATGGAGCGGCAAGCCTGAGGTACGGGTGAACGGCCGGCGCGTGGCCGTCCGCCAAGAGGCAGGTTCGTACATCGCCATCCGCCGCACCTGGAGGGAGGGCGACCGCGTGGAGGTGACCTACCCCATGTCGCTGAGGCTGGAGCCTACGCCCGACAATCCGCAGCGTGCCGCCGTGCTCTATGGCCCCGTGGTCTTGGCGGGCGAGCGTGGAACGGAGGGAATGCAGTCGCCTGCACCTTTCTCCAATCCGCAGCTCTACAACGACTACTACACCTACGACTACCACATACCGGCCGGTCTGCGCACCACCTTGCAGGTGGACAGCCAGCAGCCTGAACGCACCATCCGGCGCGAAGGCGGGGAGCTGCGCTTCACTACGCCGCAGGGCGATGTGCTCCGACCGCGCTACGACCTGCACCGCCAGCGCTATGTGGTCTATTGGAACGTTGAGAATGAATAATTAAAAAGGAGAAATATATATGAAATTTGAAAGAATGAAACGGATGCTTTGTTTGAGTTGGTGCCTGCTGCTGTATGTCACGATGCAGGCGCAGACGATGGATGCGAAGGTCGTGACCTATCCCCAGGGATTGCAGACGGGGATGCCGCACAACGACGACTACACGGTGCGTGTCCGCGTGCCGGATGGCGAGTGGCAGGATCTGTTTGAGTACAAAGTGCAGGTCGATATGGACCGGGTGCAGGATGCCTCAATGGTGCAGTTCGACATGCAGGGCAGGGTAGAGGTGATGGTCAAGAAGAACAACGGTCTGATTCAGCAGGTGGACATCCGTCCCACAGCGTCGGGTATTGCCTACCGCAAGCAGCAGAATGCCATCTTCTTTGAATTGGATCAGCCCCGCTACCTGTCGGTGGAGTTCAACGGTGACCGCCTGCATAACTTGCATATCTTTGCCAATCCGCTGGAGGTGGAGCGTTACACGGAGGATTCACCGGGTGTGATGTACTTCGGTCCCGGGGTACATCGTCCGAAGGATCTGCCCAACAATCAGATACGGGTTCCCAGCCACACCACGGTCTATCTGGCTCCGGGTGCCGTGCTGAAGGCCAAGCTTCTGGTGGACAAGGCCGAACATGTACGGATCGTGGGTCGGGGCATTCTGGACCATCCGATTCGTGGAGTCGAGATTACAGACTCGCACCATGTACACGTAGAGGGCATTACGGTGGTCAATCCCGACCATTACACGGTGTTCGGTGGTGGATCGTCGGACATCACTATCCGAAACCTCAAGTCCTTCAGCTGTAAGGGATGGAGCGACGGCATTGACCTGATGTGCTGTCGTGATTTGTAGATACACCTCGTCTTCCTGCGTCATAGAGATGAATGCTTCGCGCTCTATAACCATCGGTGGAACTGGTGGGGAGGCTCGGCGAACATCATGGTACAGCATGCCGTCCTCTGGGCGGACGTGGCTCACCCCATCAACATTGGTGGACATGGTGACCCCCTGTCGGAAACGGGAGAGACCATGCAGAATCTCACGTTCCGCGACATCGATATCCTGGAACACGACGAAGATGACCCTCCCTACGAGGGGTGCCTCTCCATTGTCGTAGGAGACAAGAACGTGGTGAAGAATATCTTGTTCGAACATGTGCGTGTGGAGAGCATTCAGGAGGGACGTCTGTTCTGCCTGAAAGTGAACTTCAACCCGAAGTATGACAGGGCGCCGGGACGCCGCATCGAGCATGTCACTTTCCGCCACATTGTCTACAACGGAGTGGGCGAGAACCGCTCTGTGTTACAAGGAATGGATGCCGACCGGATGGTGAAGCATATAACGTTTGAGGATGTGGTCATCAACGGAGAGCGCATGACCTCGCTGGACGATTTTGTGACCAATGAGTTTATTGAAGACGTGAAGATCAAATAGAAGACGTAATAAAGAAAACATACTAAACAGATATGAACATGAAAAACAGATGGATGGTCCTGATGGCGCTGATGGGCGGCATGGCACAGATGCTGCCGCTGTCGGCACAACAGGCGGACTACCGCTCGGAGGTGTGGAGTCCCGACTTGGGAAATGGCACGTATAAGAACCCGGTGCTTTTTGCCGACTATGCTGACCCCGATGTCTGTCGGGTAGGTGAGGATTACTACCTCACCTCGTCGAGTTTTGGTTCCTTGCCGGGATTGCAGATATTGCACTCCAAAGACCTGGTGAACTGGCGCTTCCTGACTGCGGCCATTCCCCATACCCTGCAGCCGGATGAGACCCCCGAACGGCCGCAGCACGGCAAGCGGGTGTGGGCACCCAGTATCCGCCATCACGACGGAGTCTATTACATCTATTGGGGCGATCCCGACCAGGGAGTCTTTGTGGTGAAGGCCACCCGTCCCGAGGGACCTTGGACAGAACCGGTGCTGGTCAAGGCGGGTAGGGGAGTGATAGACCCCTGTCCGCTGTGGGACGACGACGGCAAGCTCTACCTGGTACATGCCTATGCCGGCAGTCGGGCGGAGCTGAAGAGTGTCATTGCCATCTGCGAGCTGAACGAGGAGGGAACCCGTGCGGTGACCCAGTCGCGCATCGTGTTTGACGGACACGAGGCACACGAGACCTGCGAGGGACCGAAATTCTATAAGCGCAACGGCTACTACTACATCTTCCATCCCGCCGGTGGTGTGCCCACGGGGTGGCAGGTGGTGCAGCGTTCGCGGAACGTCTACGGCCCCTACGAGTGGCGCACCGTGATGGCGCAAGGAGGCTCGGAGGTCAACGGGCCGCACCAGGGTGCCTGGGTGGACACCCCTATGGGCGAGGTTTGGTTCCTTCACTTCCAGGATGTGGGTGCCTACGGACGGTTGGTACACCTGCAGCCCATGCGCGGG
>CAMGAL010000089.1 GCA_946007445.1 uncultured Mediterranea sp. | reverse complement strand
TTAGCGGCGCTCCATATACTCCTTCACGCCGGGGTAGGTGGCGAAGTACTCGTCAATCAGCTCCTTGGCCTCCTTGCGCTCCACACCCATACGTTCTGCAAGTCCGAAGACCGAGATGCCGTAGATAATGCCGAAGTTGGCTGTCTTGGCCTTGCGGCGCATGTCGGATGTCACGTCACTGAGGTCGGTCTTGTAGATGCGGGCGGCCGTGGCCGTGTGGATGTCGTGCCCACTGCGGAAGGCCTCTATCAAGTGCTCGTCACCGCTCAGGTGTGCCATGATGCGCAGTTCGATTTGCGAATAGTCGGCTGAGAAGAAGAGCCAGCCCGGGTCGGGCACGAAGGCGCGTCGTATCTCCTTGCCGTCCTCGTCGCGGATGGGGATGTTCTGCAGGTTGGGATTGCTGCTGCTCAGGCGGCCGGTGGCTGTCACCGCTTGGTTGAATGAGGTGTGTATGCACCCTGTGGCGGGATAGATGAGTTGGGGCAGCGCGTCCACATAGGTGCTCAGCAACTTTTTCAGTCCGCGGTACTCCAGGATTTTTTCCACGATGGGGTGCTTGCTGCGGTATCCCTGCAACACCTCTTCGCTCGTCACGTATTGACCGGTCTTGGTCTTCTTAGGCTTCTCGGCTATCTTCATCTGTCCGAAGAGGATGTCACCCACCTGCTTGCTCGAACTGATGTTGAACACCTCGCCCGCTGCCGCATGGATATCCTTTTCCAGCTCCACGAGCCGTTGGCTCAGTGTGGCCGAGGCTTGTTTCAGTGTCTCCGTATCTATATGTACGCCGTTCCGCTCCATCCGCGCCAGTACCGGCACCAAGGGCATCTCGATCTCGTAGAAGAGGCTCTTCACCTGCTGCTCCTCCAGCTCTTTCTCCAAGATGTTCTTCAGCTTCAGCGTCACGTCGGCATCCTCGCAGGCATAGCGGTACACCTCCTCGGGTGCCAGGTCACGCATGTTGCGTTGGTTCTTGCCACTGCCTATCAGTTCGTCGATGTGGATGGTGCGGTAGTGCAGGTAGATTTCTGCCAGGTAGTCCATGTTGTGTCTCAACTCCGGCTGCAGCACATAGTGAGCCAGCATGGTGTCGAAGAGTGGCCCGCGCACCTCGATGCCGTACCCGGCCAGGACTATCAGGTCGTACTTGATGTTCTGTCCCACCTTCACCTTGCTCTCGTCCTCCAGCAGCGGTCTCAACTCATTTAGAATCTTTAACGCTTCCTCCCGTTCTTTCGGAATAGGGATGTAGTAAGCCCTATTTTCGGCATCGCTGAGGCTCACTCCCACCAGCTCGGCCTTCACCGGCTCGATGTGGGTGGTCTCTGTATCCAGAGCAAAAATTTCCGTTGTCTGGAATTTTTTCACTAAATCTTGTATTTTATCCTCTGTATCAATCAGTTGGTAATCCATGAGGGACTCGTCAAAGGCGCTGAGGTTTTGATTTTCCGGCTGATTCGTCCCCCCGTCCGCAAATAATCCAAAGAAATCGGCTTGTTCAGGTGCCTTCTTTGCTTCCGGTTGGGCAAACAGTGTTCCTGCAAATGGGTCGTTGTTCGGAGAGGGTAGGGGAGTGCTCCCTTTGCTCAAGATGCGTTCGGCCAGTGTGCGGAACTCCAACTCGTCAAACAGCCGGCGCAAGGCAGGTTCGTCTATCTCTTCGCGCACCAGCGACTCCATATTCAGCTCAATGGGCACATCGGTCTTGATGGTGGCCAGGAATTTGGAGAAGCGTATCTGCTCCTTGTTCTCTTCCACCTTCTTCTTCAGTGCGCCTTTCAGTTGATCGGTCTGCTCCAACAGCTGCTCGATGCTGCCGAACTGAGCTATGAGCTTCTGTGCCGTCTTTTCACCCACACCCGGACAGCCGGGGATGTTGTCCGAGGCATCGCCCATCAGACCCAGCAGGTCGATGACCTGTCGGGGCGACTCGATGGCATACTTCGCCTTCACCTCTTCAGGGCCTAAAACCTCGAATCCACCGCTATGTTTGGGCCGATACATGCTGACGTGCTCCTGCACCAGCTGACCATAGTCCTTGTCCGGCGTCATCATATAGGTCTCTATACCCAGGCTGCCCGCTTGCGTGGCCAAGGTGCCTATCACGTCGTCTGCCTCATAGCCCGGCACCTCCAGGATGGGAATCCGATAGGCTTTGATAATCTCCTTAATAATAGGTACACTGCGGCGGATGTCCTCCGGCGTCTCCTCCCGTTGGGCTTTGTAGGCCTCGTAAGCCTCGTGCCGGAAGGTAGGTCCTGCCGGGTCGAAGGCCACCCCGATGTGGGTGGGCATCTCCTTCTTCAGCACCTCCTCCAGGGTGTTGACAAAGCCAAAGATGGCCGATGTATTCAGCCCTTTCGAGTTGACTCGGGGCGTGCGTATCAGGGCGTAATAGGCCCGGTAGATTAGTGCATAGGCATCTAATAGGAATAATTTCTTGCTATTCTCCATAGGTTTGCTCTCTTTTTTCCGTGTAAAAGTACAAAAAAATACCGTATAAAACGTTTTATTACTATTTTTGTCCCTAAATTTGCATCCTCATGGAATACGTATCTCTCATCAAAACGCCCATCGAAGCCGAACTGAGCCGTTTCAACGCTCTGTTTGACAGCACCCTGCAGAGCTCTAACCCGCTGCTGGCCCATGTCATTGCCCATATCCGTCAGCGCAATGGCAAGCAGATGCGCCCCATGTTGGTGCTTCTGGTAGCCAAACTCTGTGGACAAGGCCAGGTGTCGGACACGGCCCTGCACGCTGCCTTTGCCTTGGAACTGCTGCATACTGCCAGCCTTGTGCACGACGATGTGGTGGATGAGAGTGCCCAGCGTCGCGGTCAGCTGTCGGTGAATGCAGCGTTTAACAACAAAGTGGCCGTTCTCTCAGGCGACTACTTGCTTTCGACCGCTTTGGTTCAGGTCAGCCTGACCCGCCACTTGGATATATTCAAGCTCATCTCCGTGTTAGGTCAGGAGTTGGCCGATGGCGAACTGCTCCAGCTGGCCAACGTCAGCAATCCCACGCTCTCCGAAGAGGTCTATTTCGACATTATCCGCAAGAAGACCGCCTCTCTCTTTGCCGCCTGTACCAAGGCCGGTGCCTTGGCGGCCGGTGCCTCCGATGAAATGGTGGAAAAGATGCGCCTCTTCGGTGAATACTTAGGGCTCTGCTTCCAGATTAAGGACGACATCTTCGACTATGCTCCCAATGCCGCTTTAGGCAAGCCTACAGGCAATGATATGCGCGAGGGCAAGCTGACCCTCCCTGCGCTCTATGCGCTGCGCCACACGCCCGATGAGACGGCTCTGCAGTGGGCTTCCCGTGTGAAGGAGGGTGAGGCAAGCAGCGATGAAATCGACCGATTGGTCACATTCACCCGCGAGCAGGGAGGCATCGAGTATGCCATCTGTCGGATGGAGGATCTGCGCCGGCAAGCACTGACCCTCTTGGAGCCGCTGCCCGGCGACGACCTCAAGCAGGCGCTGGTGGCCTACTTGAGTTACGTCGTGGAACGCGAGCTATAGTTTTTTTCCTCCCGTAGAAACTGGTTTTAGAAGAATTTCGTCTCCTTACCCAAGATGTCGCTCAGCAGCAGATTGGCCAGTCGGCTGGTGCCCAAACGGAAGTACTCGTTGGTGAGCCACTCTTCGCCCAGCACCTCCTTCACAATGGTGTAGTACACCAGGGCATCCTGCACGCAGTTGATGCCTCCTGCCGGCTTGAAGCCCACACGGCGACCCGTCTCGGCATAGTACTCCTTGATGGCCTGACACATCACATAGGCTGCCTCTGGCGTAGCGGCAGGTTGCTGCTTGCCTGTGCTGGTCTTGATGAAGTCGGCTCCCGAGTACATGGCCAGGAGGGAGGCTTTCTTGATGTTCGAGGCGTTCTTCAGCGCACCTGTCTCGAGGATGACTTTCAGGTGGTGCTCCTTGCAAGTAGCCTTCAACTCCTCGATTTCATCGCACATGCCTTCATAATCGCCGCTCAGGAAGCGACCTACGGGAATCACGATGTCTATCTCCGTGGCACCCTCCATGAGGGCCATGGCTGTCTCGGCTACCTTCACTTCAGTAAATGTCTGTGAGGAGGGAAAGCCACCCGATACGCAGGCAATTTCCACTTCTTCCACCTCCAAGGTGTCGCGCACGATTTCGGCAAAGCAGGGGTAAACGCAGATGGCTGCCACATTCTGCATGTCGGGAAACTCCTCCTCGAAGCGGTTCACGCTCTGTGTGAATCGCATCACGCTCGTGTCGCTGTCGGTGGTGTTCAGCGTCGTCAGGTCTATGCAGTGGAAGAGGAATTTCTTCACCTCCTGTGTCTCGTTGGCTGCTACCTTTTCTTCGATGAGACAGGCCACTTTGGCCGCTACCTGCTCATCGTCTATCCGTGTGTTGTACTTCGCCAGGGCGGCTTCGTACTTGTCTTGGTTTCTTGCTTGTTCTTCCATGATTCGCTCTTTATAGTTTGGGGTTATTGATATGTCTCTCCTTGTCTCTGCGGGTCTTCTTCTCGATGGAACGGCGGAAAGCCTCCGTCAGATCCACGCCTGTCTGGTTGGCCAGGCAGGTCAGTACCCAGAGGATGTCTGCCATCTCCTCGTCCAGATTCTCCTTTTCACCGGCCTTGAACGACTGGTCGCCATACTTGCGGGCCATCACCCGTGCCAGTTCGCCCACCTCCTCGGTTAGGATAGCCATGTTGGTCAGTTCGCTGAAGTAGCGCACACCGTACTCCTTGATCCATCCGTCCACCTGCTGCTGCACCTCGCGCAGGGTGGGCGATTCGTTAGTTTCATTCGTTTTCATCGCTCTATATTATTCTTTGTTTTTCGTATCCATCCAGATGGTCACCGGTCCGTCGTTCAGCAGCTCCACCTTCATGTCGGCGCCAAACTCGCCCGTCCCTACCGGTTTGCCCAGTGCAGCCGACAGAGCCGCGCAGAATTGCTCGTACAGCGGCACCGAAATATCGTGACCTGCCGCGCGGATGTAGCTGGGGCGGTTCCCCTTCTTGGTGGAGGCATGGAGGGTAAACTGGCTCACCACGAGAATCTCTCCTTCTACGTCGAGTACCGAGCGGTTCATTACTCCGTTTTCATCGTCGAATATCCGTAGGTTCACGATCTTCTTACAGAGCCACTCGATGTCTTCCGAGCCATCGGCGGCTTCGATGCCTACCAATACCAGCAGACCCCGCCCAATGGACGATTTGCATTGTCCGTCGATGGTGACCGATGCCCTGGCTGTGCGTTGTATCAATACTCTCATTTCTCTTCTTTGCTTGTGAATGAATGCCCAAAGTTACGTCTTTCCTGTGAATTTACCAATCAATCCGGCAAAACATGCTTATAGCTCTTTGTCCAGCTCTTCGCGAAGCAGGCGCGCCTTCGCAGCACCCACCACGGCTGCCAACTGCTCCTCTGTGGCCTCTCGAATCCGTTTCAGACTCTTAAACTCTTGGAGCAGAGCACTCTTACTCTTTTCTCCGATGCCTCGTATCTCATCCAGTCGCGAGGCTACCTGCCGTTTGCTACGCTTGTCACGATGGAAGCTGATGGCAAAGCGGTGTACCTCGTCCTGTATCTGAGTCAGCAGGCGGAACAGAGGCGTATTCTGCTTCATGCCCACCGTCTGAGGCGGAAATCCGAAGAGCAGTTCGTGCGTGCGGTGCTTGTCGTCCTTGGCCAAGCCGGCTATTGGAATATCTATCTGTAGCTCGTCCAGTACCTCCTTGACAGCGCTCATTTGCCCCTTTCCACCGTCGGTAATGAGGAGGTCGGGTAGGGGAGTCTGCTCCTCGATGGCGCGTCGATATCGGCGTCGCACCACCTCCTGCATAGAGGCATAGTCGTCCGGTCCGGCTACGCTTTTGATGTTGTATTTCCGATACTCCTGCTTGGCCGGTTTCCCTTTGACGAAGACAACGCAACCAGCCACGGGGTCGCTGCCCTGTATGTTGGAGTTGTCGAAGCATTCGATGCGTAGGGGCAGACGCTCCAGGTGCAGCTGCTCCTGAATCTCTTTCAGTATGCGTGTGGTGCGCTGCTCGGGGTTGAGCTTGTCCGACTGCTTCAGCCTGTCGGCCTTGTACTGCTTCACGTTGAGGATGGAGAGCTCCAGCAGTGTCCGCTTGTCGCCGCGTTGAGGGATGGTGAAGGTCACGTCCTTTAGCTCCATTTCAACGGGGAAGGGGACGATGATTTCGCGCGAACGACTCTGGTAGCGCTCGCGCATCTCCACGATGCCCAGTTGGAGCAGCTCCTCTTTGGTTTCGTCGAGCCGCTTCTTGTATTCGAAGGTGAAGGCTTGGTTTACCACGCCGTTGGTGATGTGCAGGTAGTTGATGAAGGCTGCCTTTTCATCGCAGTCCTCCTCGATGGCAAACACGTCGATGTTGTGCAGTGTGTTGCTCACCACCTCCGATTTCGACCGGTAGTTCTCGATCAGTTGGTAGCGCTCCTTCACCTTCTGTGCCTCTTCGAACCGCATCTCCGCAGCCAGGTTCTGCATCTCCTTGTAGAGCATACTGCTGATTTCTTTCGTATTCCCCTTCAGGATTTCCTTGATTTCACCGATGTTCTTGATGTACTCCTCGTGGCTCTGCTGTCCCACGCAGGGGCCGGCACACTTTTTGATGTGGTAGTCCAGGCAGACCTTGAACTTGCCGTTTCTGATGTTCTCAGGCGTCAGTGCCAGGTGGCAGGTGCGCAGTGGGTAGAGGTGCTTGATGAGGTCGAGCAGCGCATACATGGATGGAACGTGGCTGTATGGTCCGTAGTAGGTGGAACCGTCGCGCACGATGCGTCTTGTCTTGAATACACGCGGAAAATATTCGTTGGAAACGCAGATACTGGGGTACGTCTTGTCGTCTTTCAATAGGACGTTGTATCGTGGCTTGTACTTCTTGATGAGGTTGTTCTCCAGCAGTAGGGCATCCTCCTCGCTGTTCACCACGATATATCGGATGTCGGCTATCTTACTCACCAAGACGCGAGTCTTCCCCGGTTCGTGCTCGCGGTTGAAGTAAGAGGAGACCCTACGTTTCAGATTCTTTGCCTTTCCTACGTAGATGATGGTCCCTTCGCTGTTGAGGTATTGGTAGATGCCAGGACTCTCCGGCAAGTTCTGCACGATACCTCTCAAGTAGTCGTTTGTCTTTAGCTCCTCCATCGCTTTTATCTCTTCTTTCCCAAGCAGTTGGGTATGGTTATTGAATCCTTTTGTTTCACGTGGAACACGCCGTTATCTGCCCGACAAGACCAGCAGGACATTGATGTCGCTGGGCGATACGCCCGGGATGCGGCTGGCTTGGCCGATGGTTTCGGGGTCTATCTTCGTCAGCTTCTGTCGGGCCTCGGTGGAGAGCGACTGCAGGGCGTTGTAGTCGAACTTTCCTTTGATTTTGATGCTCTCCAGTCGTGCCAACTTGTCGGCTATCATCCGTTCGCGTCCGATGTACCCTTCGTATTTCAGCAAGATTTCCGTGGCCTCCAGAATCTCCTCTTTCCGCTCCTCGACTTTATCAATCTCGCGCTGGAAGGCGGCTACGTGCGGGGCGATGTTTGCGATGGTCACCTGCGGGCGGTTGATGAGCTCGGAGAGCTTGCAGCCGTGGCGCAGGGGAGCGGTGCCCAGTTGCTCGAGAACGGGATTGATGAGGGCTGCTTTCATCGAGTAGCCGCGTGCAAACTCCAGCAGTCGGCCGATGGATTCGCGCTTCTTCACCAGCAGGTCGTGGCGGTCGGCTTTGGCCAGCCCTAACTGGTAGGAGCGCTCCGTGAGACGCATGTCGGCATCGTCCATGCGGAGCAGGATGCGATACTCGGCTCGGGAGGTAAACATGCGATAGGGCTCGTCCACGCCTTTCGTCACCAGGTCGTCGATGAGTACGCCGATGTAGGCCTCGTCGCGACCTAAGGTGAAGGGCTCTCCGCCGTGGCAGTTGGGGTGGGCGGTGTGGGCGGGCGCGCTGCGGGGGGGGGGCGGTTGGGGGTAGGGGGTGGGGCGGGTGGGCGGGGGGGTGCGGGTGGTTGGTTGTTGAGTGTGTGGCGGGTTTCGTGTTGGTGGGTATGGCGAGGGTGAATGTGTGTGGAGCTGGGGTGGTTAGGGAGATTTGGTGGGGGTGGGTGGGGGGGTGTGGGGG
>CAMGAL010000088.1 GCA_946007445.1 uncultured Mediterranea sp. | reverse complement strand
CGGCCCGAAGAGCCTGACAGGCTTGCGCGGGGAGCACCGACGGCCGCGCATTGTGGCTTCGGGAGCCATCTTGCAATACCTCATCATGACCCAACACACGCAGACGGCACACATCACGGCGCTGGCCCGCATTGAGGAGGAGAAGTATGTCCGCCTTGACAAGTTCACCGTGCGCAACCTCGAGCTGATGGGCTCTATGAACGAAGGGGGCGGTTCGCTGCTGGGAGTCATTGACCGCACGCTCTGCCCGATGGGTGCCCGCTTGCTGAAGCGGTGGCTGGTCTTCCCGCTGAAGGACGCCCAGCCCATCAAGAGCCGCCTCGACGTGGTGGACTATCTGGTGAAACATGCCGAGCTGCGCGACCTGCTGGAGGAGCGGATCAAGCGCGTAGGCGACATGGAGCGCATCATCTCCAAAGTGGCCGTAGGGCGCGTATCACCGCGTGAGGTGGTGGCACTCAAGGTAGCCCTGCAGGCTGTAGAGCCCATCAAGCAGGCCTGTATGGAGGCCGACAACGCCGGGCTGAACCGCATCGGCGAGCAGCTTAATCCCTGCGTCAGCCTGCGCGACCGCATCGAGCGCGAGATAGAGAGCGACCCGCCGCTGCAGGTGGGCAAGGGTGGCGTGATCCGCTCGGGCGTACATGCCGATCTCGACGAACTGCGCAGCCTCGCCATGGGCGGCAAGGACTACCTGCTGAAGATCCAGCAGCGCGAGAGTGAAGAGACGGGCATCCCCAGCCTGAAGATAGGCTACAACAACGTGTTCGGCTACTACATCGAGGTGCGCAATACGCACAAGGACAAGGTGCCGGCCGAATGGATTCGCAAGCAGACCCTCGCCAATGCGGAGCGCTACATCACCGAAGAGCTGAAGGTGTACGAAGAGAAGATTCTCGGTGCGGAAGACAAGATACTCATTCTCGAAGGGCAGCTCTATGCCGAACTGGTGCAGGCCCTGGCAGAGTATATTCCGGCCATCCAGGTAGATGCCAACCAGATGGCCCGCCTTGACTGCCTCCTCTCGCTGGCACGTGTGGCCGTGGAGAACAACTATGTCCGTCCTGAGATAGCCGACGACGACCTGCTGGAGATACACGGTGGGCGTCATCCCGTCATCGAGCGCCAGTTGCCCGTAGGCGAACGCTACGTGGCCAACGACGTCAAGCTGGACAGCCGCACCCAGCAGATCATCATCATCACCGGTCCCAACATGGCCGGTAAGTCGGCCCTGCTGCGTCAGACGGCTCTCATCACCCTGATGGCCCAGATGGGCAGTTTCGTGCCCGCACAGAGCGCCCACATCGGTCTGGTCGATAAGATATTCACCCGAGTAGGAGCCAGCGACAACATCTCCCTGGGCGAGTCTACCTTCATGGTAGAGATGAACGAAGCGGCCGACATCCTCAACAACCTCTCGCCACGCAGCCTGGTGCTCTTCGACGAACTGGGTCGTGGTACCTCTACCTACGATGGCATCTCCATCGCTTGGGCCATCGTGGAGCACATCCACGAGCATCCCAAGGCCAAGGCACGCACCCTCTTTGCCACCCACTACCACGAGCTCAACGAAATGGAGCGTCAGTTTGCCCGCATCAAGAACTACAATGTAGCGGTCAAGGAGGCGGGTGGCAAGGTCATCTTCCTGCGCAAGTTGGAGCGTGGAGGCAGCGAACACTCCTTCGGTATCCATGTGGCCAAGCTGGCCGGTATGCCTCCCAGCATCGTGCGTCGCGCCAACGAAATCCTTCGTCAGCTGGAGAGCGAGAACCGCCAGACGGGCGGCACCATCAGCGGCAAGAGCATCAGCGAGGGGGCTGCCCAGCCCGCCGGTATGCAGCTCAGTTTCTTCCAGCTGGACGACCCTGTGCTGAGTCAGGTGCGCGACGAGATACTCCACGCCGACATTGACAGCCTCACGCCCTTGCAAGCGCTGAACAAGCTGAACGACATCAAGCGCATCTTGCTGGGGAAGCAGTAGGAGTCATTTATTTCAGCATCTCTGCTGTCAGGTGGCGCGCATGACCTACCTGCTCCATGACGAAGAGGATGTATCGGATATCTACGCCTATCGTTCGCTGCAGTCGGGGCTCGTAGAGGTAGTCGCTACTCATGGCCTCCCAGTTGCCGTCGAAGGCCAGTCCCACGAGTTGGCCGCGGGCGTTGAACATGGCGCTGCCGCTGTTGCCGCCCGTGATGTCGTTGTTGGTAATGAAGCAGACAGGCATTTCGCCTGAGGGGTTGGCATAGCGGCCATACGGACCTTGGGCGAGCCGCTGCAAGAGGTCGGGTTGCACCTCAAAGTCGGAGTCGCCCCGGTGGGCACGCACCTTCTCGACAATGCCGCGAGTGGTGGTGTAGTGGGCATACTCTACGCCGTCGGTGGGTCGGTAGCCGGCCACGCAGCCATAGCTGAGGCGCATGGTGGAGTTGGCGTTGGGGTAGGTCTGGCGACTGTGGTTCATCTGCCTCATGGCGGCCGTGAGGCGGCGCTCCAGGCTGTCGATGCGCTGGGTGATCGTGCGCTGCGAGGAGACGGTGGTCATGTACTTGAACAACAGGTCCATGCAGAGGTCTACAGCCGGGTCATCGGCCACCTGATAGGTGGTGTCGTTCTCCAGGATACGCTTCAAGGCGCGTGGACTGCTCATTTGTGTATGGGCAAAGAGGGAGTCGGCGTAGGCCTGGTAGTTGCCTCCATAGCGGGTGTCGATGGTGGTGTAGCACTCGGGCAGCCAGAGGGAATCTACCTTCGAGCGGTAGGTCTGCAGCAGGGTGGCCAGTACCTGGCGGTCGATGTCCGGATGATAGTTCTCATACTCCTCCAGAAGGTGCTTCAGGTTGCGCTCCACGCGGTCAGGTTCATCGCGGAATTCGGTGTTGAGTGTCTGCAGGGTGAGCCCCACCAGCTCGGGGCCGTTGAAGAAGGCTTCGGTGAAGTAGGCGAGGGCGCGGTTGGACTCACTGCGTTGTCCGTAGGCCAACTTCAGCTCGGTCAGTAGGGGAGCCAACGAGGGGTCGGCTTCAGGGCTTCGGCGCATCCATTGGCGCAACTCCTCTTCGGCAGCCTGTTTGCGTTCCAGCACATGGAGGCGACGGATGGAGCGGAGGGTGCCGATGCTGTGCTTCCAGTAGTTGGAACTCTCGTCGTACTTCGAGGCGTAGTGGATGCGTACAGCCTCGTCGCGCTCCATCTCCTGTTTCCAGATGTGCTGCTTGATGCCGCGTATGTCGGTCATGGCCTGCTTGGGGCCCTCCATCTGCTCCTGTATGCCGAAGGAGGAGAGGTAGCGCTCGGTGGCACCGGGGTAGCCCAAGGTCATGCAGTAGTCGCCTTCGCTGTACCCGTCGAGCGAGATGGTAGCCACTCGTGAAGGCCTGTATGGGACGTTCTGAGGCGAATAGGGGGCGGGGCGGTTGTCCGTACCGGCATAGATACGAAAGAGGCAGAAATCGCCTGTATGGCGGGGCCATTCCCAATTGTCAGTGTCCCAGCCGAATTTGCCCACCGAAGTGGGTGGGGCATAAACCAAACGCACATCTTCGTAGTCGCGGTAGAGCGAAAGCCAGTACTCGCTGCCGCCGTAGTAGCTGTCCACAATGGCTATCAGGGTGGTGTCTTTTCGGGTGGCTTCGTCGCTGATGAGGCTACTCACAGAGTCAACCGCACAGGTGCGCTGCTCCTCGCTCATGTCGGGCGTGAGGGCGGAGAGCACGCGTCGGGTGACTTCTTCCTGGCGGAGCAGGAAGCGGACGTATAGCTCGGGATTGGGCAGTTCGTCGGCGCGTGTGGCGGCCACGAATCCGTCGCGCAGGTAGTTGTGCTCCAGCGAGGAGTGTTGCTGCACACAGCTGAAGCCGCAGTGATGGTTGGTGAGCACCAGTCCCTCCTCGCTGACCACTACGCCGGAGCAGAATCCTCCGAAGCTGACGATGGCGTCGGTCAGACCTCCTCGGCCGGGACGATAGAGCTTTTCGGCCGACATCTGTAGGCCGGCCTGTTTCAGCTCTTTACGCAATTGCTTCAACTGGCCAGGCATCCACATGCCTTCATCGGCTGTCAGGTTTCCTGCCTGGAGGAGGAGTAGCAGGAGCAGGGAGTATCTTAAGATTCGAATCATTTATTTTTAGTGACGGTTTTTAGTGCCAAGTTATAACTCTGTGTCTTCGTGCCTCTGTGTTCATATTCATTCCACGATGAGTTTCAGCTTCTGGCTACCGGTGCGGGCTTTGAGCCACTCCGACAGTTTGGGCTGCTCGTTGGCCTTCAGGGGTTTCTTGAAGACCAGCAAGGCCAGTGTGACGGTATCGGCCTGTGCAGAGTCGGCAGCCAGGGTGATGGCGTGCGCGGTGGAGAGCGATTCCACATTCGGGTAGAGCACCTTCAGTTCGGGCAGGATGTCGCGCCCCAGGCGGTCGTAGTTCTGATAGCGTTGCAGGCCCTCCTCCAGCTGGGCAATCTTCTCTTTCTGCTCAGCCAGTCGGGCTTCGCTGTTGGCATAGAAGTCCTCCATCACCATGGCGCGGATGGAGGAGATGTCCATCTGCTCGTTGTTCATGCCTTGGATGACGGTCAGTTTGGCCTGGGCCAGTCCGTACTCCTTCAGTTTGCCTCGGGCAATGCCCAGCGAGGCTTCGGGCACTTCCTGACCGATGAGTACGACACGGATTTCGTTTCCGTCGCCCGTGTGGAGTATCTTGCGGTCCAGTACCTGGGTGTTTTCGAAGGCCAGTTCGGTGTTGATGAAGCGGTTGGCAGCCCCGTCGAAGATGGTCTCGCGGATGATACCTATGGTGAGGTAGATGGCCGGACACATGGTGAGCAGGGCTATCAGGGCCACATAGCGGCGCAGTTGGCGTTCGCGGTTCTTCTCCACCAGTGTCTTGCGCTGGAAGTGCATCAGCCGTACGCCCAGAAAGGTGGCTAGGCTGATGAAGACCGAGTTGATGAAGTAGAGGTAGAAGGCACCGAAGAAGTAGGTGGCGTTGGCTGTAGCCAGACCATATCCGGCCGTGCAGAGCGGTGGCATCAGGGCGGTGGCAATGGCTACGCCGGGTATGACGTTGCTCTTCTCGCCACCCGTGGAGAGGGCTATCACGCCGGCCAGACCACCCAGCAGGGCGATGAAGACGTCGTAGATGGTGGGCGAGGTGCGTGCCAGCAACTCCGACTGTCCCTCAGCCACCGGGCTGATGAGGAAGAAGATGGTGGCGGTGGTGACGCTGAAGAGGGTGGTGATGAGGTAGCTCTTCAGCGAGCGCTTCATCAGTTCAAAGTCGCTGATGCCCACCGAGAGCCCTACGCCCATGATAGGGCCCATGAGAGGCGAGATAAGCATGGCGCCTATGATGACGGCTGTGGAGTTGACATTCAGGCCGAGAGAGGCCATGAAAATGGCTAATATCAGAATCCAGAGGTTGGCCCCCTTGAACTCTACGCCGCGACGTATGGAGTCCACGGTGGTGTGTTCGTTGTCCTTGTCCTTACGAAGGTCCAGGTATTCAACGATGAATGTTTTGATGGTTGAGTTCATCCTTTTAATTTAAAATTATAAATTATAAATTTAAAGTTCTTTCTTTCAACGATTTGATTGGCTGCAATCTCATTCTTTACGATTTGATTCTCTTTGTAAATCTCAAATGGATGGGTAGGTCACGCCATACGATGTAGGCCACGAAAAGCAGCAACAGCAGGGTGCGGTAGCCCATTCGTAGCCAGAACTGCTCAATGGGGAGCTGCGAGGCGGCATAAAGTCCGGCAGCCAGCAAGACGTAGAGCCCCATGCTGCGCAGGTCGTAGGCAATGGGGTAGCGGCGCTGGCCGATGAAGTAGGAGAGGAGCATGGCGGTGCCATAGCCCGCTACGCCCGCCCAGGCACAGGCCATGTAGCTGTAGTGGGGGATGAGGAGGAGGTTCAGCGTCACCAGCACGGTGCAGCCTGCCAACGAGAAGTAGGCTCCCCAACGGGTCTGGTCGGTCAGCTTGTACCAGAAGGAGAGGTTGAAGTAGATGCCCATCATGATTTCGGCAGCCATGACGACCGGCACCACACGCAGACCTTCCCAGTAGTCGGGGGCAATGAGGTACTTCAGTATGTCGAGGTAGAACATTACTCCGAGGTAGGCCAGCAGGGTGAAGATGAGGAAGAACTTCATGGCTTGGGCATACATCAGTCGGTTGTCCTTATCCCGGCTCTTGCCGAAGACAAAGGGCTCGTAGGCGAAGCGGAAGGCTTGGGTCAGCATGGCCATGACCATGGCTATCTTCACCGCTGCGCCGTAGATGCCCAGCTGTACGGAGGCTTGTGCGGGGTCGGGATAGACAAAGGGGAAGATAATCTTGTCGGCCACCTGATTGAGGATGCCTGCCACTCCGAGGATGAGCAGCGGCAGGCTGTAGCCCAGCATACGGCGCAGCAGGGCGCTGTCCACCTTGCCTCGGCGTGCCTCACGCAGCTCGGGCAGCAGGAAGAGCATCACCGTGCCGGTGCAGACGAGGTTGAACCCGAAGGCATAGCCCACATCACTGCCTCCTAGGGCTACGTAGTAGGTCAGGTTGAGGGCGATGTTCAAGACGATGAAGAGCAGCTTCAGTGCGGCAAAACGCAGAGGCCGGCGCTGATAGCGTAGGTAGGCGAAAGGGATGCTCTGTATGGCGTCCATGGCCACTACGGCCATCATCATGCCCAGGTACCAGGGGTGACTGCCGTAGCCCAGCCAACCGGCCAGCGGTTGCAGGAAGAGCAGTCCCAGCAGCAGGAAGCCACCGGCGCCGATGCTGATAGCGGTCAGGGTGGTGGTATAGACACGGGCAGGCTCTTCCCCCTCCTTGTTGGCAAAGCGGAAGAAGCCGGTCTCCATGCCACAGGTCAGCAAGACCAGCAGCAGGGCTACCCAGGCATAGACGTTGGTCACGATGCCGTAGCCTCCCTCGCCGGCAGGCAGGGCGGCGGTATAGATGGGCACCAGCAAGTAGTTGAGGAAGCGGCCCACAATGCTGCTCATGCCATAGATGGCCGTCTCTTTGGCCAATGATTTCAGTACGCTCACGTTGAGAATTTAAAATTAATAATTAAAAATGAATAATTATGGGCTCGGCTATCCGATGATGACGCCGTTGTAGGGTCTCGTAGCTTGTAGCTCGTCACTCAAAACAAACTTCCCTGCTCGGCGTAGCGGCTGCGACCCAGGTGCTTGTAGGCCAATTCGGTCACTTCGCGTCCACGGGGCGTGCGCTTGATGAATCCCTCTTTGATGAGGTAGGGCTCATACACCTCCTCCACCGTGCCGGGGTCTTCGCCCAGCGCTGTGGCGATGGTGGTCAGTCCTACCGGGCCTCCCCTGAACTTGTCGATGACGGTCAGCAGAATCTTGTTGTCCGTCTCGTCCAGTCCGTAGCGGTCGATGTTGAGCGCTTCCAGGGCTATGTGGGCTATCTCGGTGTCGATGCTGCCTGTCCCTTGCACCTGGGCGAAGTCGCGCACGCGGCGCAGCAGGGCGTTGGCGATACGCGGCGTGCCGCGGCTGCGGCGGGCTATTTCGGAGGCGGCCGGCCGGCTGCAAGGCACGTCGAGCAGGTGGGCCGAGCGCAGCACGATGCCGCTCAGGGTATCTTCGTCGTAGTACTCCAGGTGGAGGTTGATGCCGAAGCGGGCGCGTAGCGGGGCGGTCAGCAGTCCGCTGCGCGTGGTGGCACCTACCAGCGTGAAGGGGTTGAGGTCAATCTGTATGCTGCGTGCCGAGGGGCCTTTGTCTATCATGATGTCGATGCGGTAGTCCTCCATCGCCGAGTAGAGATACTCCTCCACCACGGGGCTGAGGCGGTGTATCTCGTCGATGAAGAGCACGTCGTGCGGCTCCAGCGAGGTGAGCAGTCCGGCCAGGTCGCCGGGCTTGTCCAGCACGGGGCCGCTGGTCACCTTCAGTCCTACCCCCAGTTCGTGCGCCATGATGCTGGCCAGGGTGGTCTTGCCCAGGCCGGGAGGGCCGTGCAGCAGGGTATGGTCCAGTGGCTCTCCGCGCAGGCGGGCAGCCTGCACGAAGATGCGCAGGTTTTTGGTCACCTTCTCCTGCCCGTCGAAGTCCTCGAAGGCCAAGGGGCGGAGGGCATTCTCAAAGTCACGTTCGGGCGGTGTGGGACGTTCTTGTCGTCGTATGTCAAAATCTTCCATATCTTATCTGTGCTGCATAAATTTCTCTGCCACCATGCGGTA
>CAMGAL010000087.1 GCA_946007445.1 uncultured Mediterranea sp. | reverse complement strand
GTGCGGCCTGCGGCCCGACTTCGTGGCGCGTGAACCGATTGCCCACGGCTATCACTTGGCCTTTGGAAGAAGGTTGGCGGCTGTAAGTTTTTAAGTTTATGAGTTTGAAACCAAGGATTTACACGAATCAGGACGGATAATAATAATCTGTGTTTATCCGTATCATTTGTGCGAATCCGTGGTTTTCCGAGGGTTGCCGGCTCACCGATGGACGAAGCGGGCCAGCGAGACGGCCACATTGGCTTCGCTGCCGCCGTAGGTGGCTATGAAATCGCGAGCTTGCGCGAAGCGCTGGAAACGGGGTGTCATTGCTGTCTGCGCTCCCACTCTACGGAGGCCATGATGAAGGTGCCCACGGCCTTGCCCTCATTCTCGACCACCGTGACATCCTTACCGGCCAGGTAGTAGTTGGCCGTGCCCGTGCGCGAGGGGTCCTTGGCAGGGCCGAGGCCGGCTGAGGCACAGGTCTGAATGATGTCTATCTTGCCATCCTCGCGCGGACGGATGAACTGCTGCAGCAGGCCGTTGTAGGCCTTTTCGGCCACAGGCAGGTACTCGGTCTCATCGAGCAGACCCAGGCGGATGCCCTTGAGGTAGGCGTAGGTGAAGATGCCCGAGCAGGAGGCCTCCAGGTAGTTGGGTTGCGTGCCTACATTGTAAGTCTGGCCACCGATGGTGTCGCCCACGCCGTCGGCGCAGCGGGTGGCATCGTACTGCAGGAGCTGGTACCACACGCCGCTATCGGCATCCTGCCAGCGCTTCAGGCCGGCAGCTACCTGACGGAGGATGTCATGCACGGCCGGGAAGTCGGCGTGGGTGCGGGGCATGTACTCCAGCACATCGACCAGGGCGGCAAAGTACCACCCCATGCCACGACCCCAGAACTCCTGGCTGCACCCCTTGTGCGGCTCCTCGCGACGGGCCCAGAAGGAGTTTTCGTCTTCGGGCGTGGCCGACCAGGCGTGATAGTTGAGCTGCTTGTCGGCATCGTAGGTATAGCGGTGGATGGTCTTGAACTGATGGGCTATGTCGCTCCAGCTCTCGTTGTCGGCCTCATCGCCGAAGTAGTGCTGCCAACGGGCATAGATGGGCGACCCCATGAAGAGGCCGTCGAGCCACATCTGGTTGGGGTAGATGGCTTTGTGGAAGAAGCCTCCCTCGCCGGGCAGGCCCGCGGCAATGCGCTGGTGGTCATACTTCAGCTTCTGGCGAATCATCGTGGCGGCATTCTTGTAGCGCTGGGCATCCTGTTCGTGGCCGCGCTTCATCTCCTCCTCGTAGAGAGCGAAGTAGACGTTGCCGGCGGGCAGGTCGTCGATGTTGCTGGGACGGAGGGCATTCTGTCCCTTGGCATTGGTAATCTGTGTGCCGTCGGCATTGGTGGAGTTGTCGGCAAAGGCCTTGACGGCCTGGTAGTACTCTTCATGCTGGGGATAGAGCGTCCAGGCCTGCAGCACGGCATTGGCCACCAGGCCCGACACGTAGTCCCACATGACCGTGCGGAGGCTGTCGTGGTAACTGCGGTTGCAATAGAAATCGCCCAGTCCGTGCGAGGCAATCATCTGCTGCGCATAGCTCGGCTGCGCGGCTTCTTTCTTCTGTCCTGTACCACAGGAGGTCAATCCGAATAGCCCTGTCATCAAGGCTCCTACAATCAGTTTCTTCATGGCTTTCATTATTTGATGTTATAAAATTCGAAGGAGGAGTTAGAGGAGTTAGAGGAGTTAGAGGAGTTAAAGGAGTTAGAGGAGTTAGAGGAGAATGCGTGTCACTTGCGCGTCGTGATATGGAAGCAGCCCTGCTTCAACTCATACTTGATGTAGCAGAGCTTGCGCTTCTCGCGCAGGTCGCGCAGCACCTCGCTGAGCACCAACTTCAGCGTGTCGGCACTGACATCCTGCAGGGGGCGGCCGTCGGGGTCCTCCACCTTGTAGAAGCGCTTCCAGCTGACATCGAAGGTGGTGCCGTAGGCATGGGCGGAGTTGAGCGAGGCATTGGTGTTGCGGCGGCGCAGGCGGTTGACGTCGTCGCGGGTGCGGAGCACGGAGGTGACGATGACCTGGTTGGGGTTGAGCCCCTTGCAGGTCAGCGAGTCGAGGAAGTTACGACCGATACTGTCCAGCAGGTCGGCGGCTCCGGGGGTGAGGTAAGGGATGGAGTGTGTGAGGGAGTCTACCTGATAGAGGTCTCCGCTCTCGATGTGGCGCAGCTTCCCCTTCAGGGCTTCGGCCTCGGCGCGGTTGGCCAGGGGGGCAATGCCGATGGCCTGAGCCACGGCCAGGTGGGTGTCGTTGATGTCGGGGAAGGAGCGGCGGTAGCTGATGACTCCGTGAATGTTGCGCGGCTCGTTGAGCTTGAGCGTCATGTCTTTCTTGCATCCGGCCAGCGTGCAGAGGGTCGGCAGTAGGGCCACAAGGGCCAGGGTTCTTATCTTCATGAATCGTGAATGAATCTATATGAAACGGTTTCTTTGGTTTGTCTGCGCGCAAAGGTACAAAAAGTTTTCGTACCTTTGCACCCCGCTAACGATTAACTTCGAAAAAGAACATGCTGCGATATTTCATAGATCTGGCCTACGACGGCACGGCCTACCACGGCTGGCAGGTGCAGCCCAATGGAGACAGCGTGCAGGCCGAGCTGCAACGGGCCCTCTCCACCCTGTTGCGCCGCGAGGTGGAGGTGGTGGGAGCCGGGCGCACCGATGCCGGCGTTCATGCCGAGCACATGACGGCCCACTTCGACCACGAGGCACCCATCGACCTGCTGCGCATGACCGACAAGCTGAACCGCCTGCTGCCGCCCGACATCTCGGTGTATGGCGTGCGGCCCGTACGGAGCGATGCTCATGCCCGCTTCGACGCGCTGTGGCGCACCTACCGCTACTACATCACCACGGCCAAGCAGCCCTTCCACCGGAGTTACCGCTACCGCCTCTTCCATACCCCCGACTTCGAGCGGATGAACGAGGCTGCCGCCACGCTATTCAGCTACACCGACTTCACCAGCTTCAGCAAGCTGCACACCGACGTGAAGACCAACAACTGCCGCATCATGCAGGCCCGATGGACGCAGGTGGATGCCGACACGTGGGTATTCACCATCCAGGCCGACCGCTTCCTGCGCAACATGCGGCGGGCCATCGTGGGCACCCTGCTGGAGGGGGGCCGCGGCAAACTGACCATCGAGGGTTTCCGCCGCATCATCGAGCAGAAAGACCGTTGCCAGGCCGGTACCTCCGTGCCGGGGCAGGCGCTCTTCCTGGTGGATGTGGGTTATCCCGACGAACTGTTTTTATCCTAATCCTATTCAGTCATGTGGTTACTACTCGCTTTTCTCTCTGCTGCCCTGCTGGGCTTCTATGATGCCTTCAAGAAGCAGTCGCTCAAGGACAATGCCGTCCTGCCGGTGCTCTTTCTGAACACCATCTTCTCCAGCCTCCTCTTCCTGCCCTTCATCGGCTGCTCCCTCTGGGCTCCGCAGCTCACCGAAGGCACCATCCTCTCCATGCCCGTGGCGGGCTGGGAGGAGCATCGATACATCCTGCTCAAGTCGTTCATCGTGCTGTCGTCGTGGATATTGGGCTACTTCGGCATGAAGCACCTGCCCCTCACCATCGTGGGGCCCATCAATGCCACCCGCCCCGTCATGGTGCTGGTGGGTGCCATGCTGTGCTTCGGCGAGCGGCTCAACCTCTACCAGTGGGTGGGTGTGCTGCTGGCCGTGGCCTCCTTCCTGATGCTGAGCCGCTCGGGCAAGAAGGAGGGCATCGACTTCCGCCACAACCGCTGGATAGGGTGCATCGTGCTGGCCGCCGTGATGGGAGCCGTCAGCGGACTCTACGACAAGTACCTCATGACGCGCCTCAACCCCATGCTGGTGCAGTCGTGGTACAACGTCTACCAGGTGGCCATCATGTGTCCCATCATCCTGCTGCTCTGGTGGCCCACGCGCAAGCGGAGCACCCCCTTCCGCTGGGATTGGACCATCCTGTGCATCTCCCTCTTCCTCTGCGCGGCCGACTTTGTCTACTTCTACGCCCTCAGCTACGAAGACTCCATGATCTCCATCGTCTCCATGGTGCGCCGGGGCAGTGTGGTGGTGTCGTTCCTCTTCGGCGCCCTCTTCTTCCGTGAAAAGAACTTAAAAAGCAAGGCCATCGACCTCATCTTGGTGCTGATTGGAATGTTCTTCCTATATTTGGGCAGTAAATAAGCATAAGACCGAACATGAAACATACCTCTCTCCTACTCTTGGCCTGCCTGCTGAGCCTCTGCCTGGGGCTGCAGGCCCAGACGGCCCGCCAGTGCTTCCTGCAGTTGCCCGACTCGCTCTGCCCCCTGCTCACCGAAGTGAACCGCGCCGACTGCATCGACTTTCTGGACAGCGGCATGAAGGCCCAGGTGACCAACCGCTTCGGCGGACAGAGCGAAATGACCCGGCTGACGGACGACTACATCGCCCTGCAGCTCACCGAGCTGACCTCCTGGCAGATGAAGCTGCTCCCCCTGCCCGATGGGGGCAAGGTGGTCTGCACCATCTTCACGGCTTGTGCCCCGGTGTGCGACAGCCGGCTGCAGTTCTACACCACCGACTGGAAGCCCCTCCCCTCGGATGGCTACCTGCCTGCCCTGCCCACGGTGGACGACTTCCTCTCCGCCCCGACCGACTCGCTGCAGCTGCCCGACTACCAATCCCTGCGCCGGCAGGCCGACTATCCGTTCCTGAAGGCCGACCTCTCGCCCGACCAGCCCCTGCTGACGTGGACCTTCACCACCCCCGACTTCCTCTCCGCCGACCTGGCCGAGCGGCTACGCCCCTACCTGCGCCCGGCGCTGACGTGGACTTGGAAGGAAGGACACTTTTAGTTTCAGTATTTTCCATGACTATGTCGAAAGCACCCATCTACCGACTCCTCATCTGCCTCATCAGCCTCTGCGGGTTGTGGATGCCACTCTCGGCCCAAAACAATCCGTACAAGATAAAGGACCATCTCTATGCCCTCTACCAGAAGGGGCTACGCGTGCTGCGCAAGCCAGAGTGCCTGATTTATGCCGACAGCCTCTACCGCCAGGCCGGACGCGAAGGCGACCAGAAGGCCGAGTGTATGGGCGCCGTGCTGCGTATGCGCCACTTCACCCAGCTCAACGTGCGCGAGGACATGGAGCGCGAGGTGCAGTTTGTGCAGGAAGTGTCGCGCCGCACCGGATTCGACCGCTACTATTACTACGCCTACCAGCTGAAGGCCGTCTGGCTGCTCAACCACAGCCTCTCGCTGGCCGCCCTGCAGATGACCGAGCAGATGAAGCGCGAAGCCTACGCCGACGACACTCCCTACGGCATCTACAACTGCCTGCGCATCATGGGCATGATCTACTACGTCCGCTCCAATCCCCGCATAGCTGCCGACTACTACCGGCAAGCCTTGGAGTATATCTTGAAATACCTGCCTGAGCAGTCGCCCTCCGATGCCTACTTCTCGCTGGCCACCTGCTATGCCCACAACACCATCCGTAACCTGGAGCAAGGGCTGGAGAACGCCATCAAAGCCGAAGAGACAGCCCCTGTGGAGATGAACCGAGTGAAAGCTCTGGAGCTGCAATGCGAATTTCTCTACAAGATGGATCGCATCCCGGAGTTTATGGAGAAGTACAGCCAAGTGATGGAACTCTACCGACAGACCAAGAGCGTGCGCGACTCCCACTACTACTTCGTGCAGATGTACTACTACACCCTGCTGAAGCAGTACGACACGGCCATGCTCTACACCGACTCCATCTTCCACCCCTCTGACCGACTGCTCTACAAGTCACACCTGTACGAACGGATGGGCAACTACCAACTGGCCTTCCAACTGGAACGCCGAAGGCAGATCGTGCGCGACTCGCTGACACAGGAGCTACAGAGCGCCGACCTGGCCGAACTGACTACCCAACTGGAAACCGAAATGCTGAAGCAGGAGAACATGAAGCTCGACCTGAGGAACTCGCAGCTGCAACTCCGGCAGATGGAGCAACAGGTGGCCTTGGAGAAGATCAATGCCAGCAACCACGAACTGGCCCTGCACAACCGCGACCTGGAGCTACAGCGCCTGCAGTCGGAAGCCGACATGAAGCAGGTGGAGGCCGACCGGCAGCATTGGGAAAACGAGCGGCAGAAGGAGGTTATCCACCAGCACCAGCTCAACGCCCACTACCGCTCCGTCATCAGCTCTCTCATCATCGGGGCCATGCTGCTCATCCTGCTCCTGCTGATGCTCTACCTGCGCCGCCGTTGGACGGTGACCCGCCAGCTGCAACGGCAGAACGCCGAGCTCATGTTCACCCGCCACCGCATGGAGAAGGCCCTCCAAGATGCCGAGGAGGCACAGCACCGTGCCGAAGAGGCCGACCGCATGAAGAGCATGTTCATCCAGAACATGAGCCACGAGATACGCACTCCGCTCAACTCCATTGTGGGCTTCTCCCAGCTACTCACCGACCCAGGCATGGAGCTGGATGCCGACGAGCGCAAAGAGTTCAGCGAGCTCATCCTACACAACTCCGACCTGCTCACCACCTTGGTGAACGACATCCTGACCCTCTCCGAACTGGAGAGCGGCAAGTATGAGATGCACGTCGAGACCGTGTCGTGCAACTCCGTCTGCCGCGAATCGCTCGTCACCGTGCAGCACCGCTGTCCCAAGGGCGTAGAGTTGCGCTTCACCTCCGAGGTGCCCGACGACTTCACCATCCAGAGCGACGGCTTGCGTATCAAGCAGGTGCTCATCAACTTCCTGACCAATGCCGAGAAGTTCACCGAGCAGGGCGAAATCCATCTCCACCTCTCCCTGCAGGAGCAGCCTGGCCACCTCACCTTCTCCGTCACCGACACGGGCCGTGGCATCCCTGCCGACAAGGCCGAGACCATCTTCGAGCGTTTCCGCAAGCTGGACAGCTTCGCTCAGGGCAGTGGCCTGGGCCTCAACATCTGCCGCATCATTGCCGAGCGACTGCAGGGCGAAGTGCGGCTCGACACCCACTACACCCACGGCGCCCGCTTCCTGTTTATTCTGCCGGTGTAAGGTTTCCTATTTACTTCCATCCTTAGTATTCCTTCAACATTCCTCACATACTCCTCAAACATTCCTCAAGTATTCCCATTTGTAGAAACAAACACATGGAGATAAAATGAAAAAGTTAAGCACAGCAGCAATGATTGGCTATCCCGCAGGCATCATCACGGGCATCGCCTACGGACTGAATCCCCTGTTTGGTATGCCGCTGATGAAGAACGGAGCAGCCATCGAGTCGATTCTATTTTTTCGGTATGGCATGGCCGTATTGATTCTTGGAGCACTCCTGTTATTGGATAAGCAGCGCTTCAGAGTATCGTGGAAGCAGGCTGGCATACTGCTCACTCTCGGTTTGTGCTACACGACCAGCAGCATTTGCCTGTTCCAGGCATACAACTACATTCCGTCCGGATTAGCCACCACGCTGATCTTCCTCTATCCTGTGCTGGTGGCACTGATTATGGTCTTTCTGCGCGTGGTCCCCTCGTGGCCGGTGTGGCTCGCCATTGGTGCCACATTGGTGGGTGTCATCATTATGACGCAGAGCGACTCTACGCAAGAGATTAACCCGATAGGGGTGCTGCTCTCTATCGGCTCGGCATTGGCCTATGCCATCTTTATCGTCATAATCAACCGCAGCAAGACGATCAGCCATATCCCCAACTCGCTATTGACATTCTATGTGCTGCTGGTAGGTGCCCTCATCTTTTGGGGAATGCTGATGGCCTCGGGCGAGCATCTGACGACGGGCATTGAGACCAAGCTCGACTGGCTGAACCTGGTGGGACTGGCCATTCTGCCGACCATCGTATCGACGGCCACACTCGCCGTCGCTACCCGCAACATCGGTGCGACGAAGGCCTCGGTGTTGGGGGTATTCGAGCCCATAACGGCTATCCTTGTCGGCACTTTGGTGTTTGGCGAGGCGCTGACCCACCACATCATCATCGGCATACTGATAGCGATGTCTGCCGTGACCTTCATGATTATCTCTACAAAGCGGTAGTCCATTAGCCAAAGACCCCGACCGGCAGGAGCCAATCGGGGTCTTTCACTATAGAGGGATGGGAGGGATTAGCCTCCGAAGTTGTCGTACATGATGGAGCTCTCTTCGACGCCGAGGTCGGTGAGCATGGCAACGACAGCCTTCGACATGGGGCCGGGGCCGCACATGTAGTACTCGATGTCTTCGGG
>CAMGAL010000086.1 GCA_946007445.1 uncultured Mediterranea sp. | reverse complement strand
AGCCACGGTTCACGCCCTTCACCTTATTGATGATGGCGTTGCTCACCTTGCCCAGGAACGCGTAGGGCAGGTGGGCCCAGTCGGCGGGCATGGCATCGGTGCTGGTCACGGCACGCAGGGCCACCGCACGCTCGTAGGTGCGCTCGTCGCCCATCACGCCCACGCTCTGTACGGGCAGCAGGATGACGCCGGCCTGCCATACCTTGTGGTAGAGGGCGGTCTCAGTGCCGTCGGCTTCCTTCACCTTCCACTCCCACAAGCCACGGATGAAGATGTCGTCGGCATCCTGCAGGATGCGCACCTTCTCGCGGGTAATGTCGCCCAGGATGCGGACGGCCAGTCCAGGTCCGGGGAAGGGGTGGCGGCAGATGAGGTGCTCGGGGATGCCCAGCTGACGGCCTACGCGTCGTACCTCATCCTTGAAGAGCCACTTCAGCGGCTCACACAGTTGCAGGTGCATCTCTTCAGGCAGGCCGCCCACGTTGTGGTGGCTCTTGATGACCTTGCCGGTGATGTTGAGGCTCTCTATGCGGTCGGGGTAGATGGTGCCCTGTGCCAGCCAGCGCGCGTCGGTAATCTTGTGCGCCTCGGCATTGAACACCTCCACGAAGTCGCGGCCAATGATTTTGCGCTTCTGCTCAGGGTCGGTCACGCCCTCCAGGTCCTTGAAGAACTTTTCGCTGGCATCCACGCCGATGACGTTCAGGCCCAGACACTCGTAGTCGTGCATCACGTTCTTGAACTCATCCTTGCGCAGCAGTCCGTGATCCACGAAAATGCAGGTCAGGTTCTTGCCGATGGCGCGGTTCAGCAGCACGGCGGCTACCGAGGAATCCACGCCTCCGCTCAGGCCGAGGATGACGCGGTCGTTGCCAATCTGCTCCTTCAGTTCGGCCACCGTCGTGTCCACGAAGGAGGCGGGGCTCCATGTCTGGTGGCAGCCGCAGGCATCGACCACGAAGTTGCGCAGCATCTGCGTACCCTCTTCGCTGTGGAACACCTCGGGGTGGAACTGCACGCCCCACACCTGCTCGCCCTCCACCTGATAGGCGGCAATCTTCACCTTGTCGGTCGAGGCGATGATGCGGAAGCCTTCGGGGATGGCCGTGATGGTGTCGCCGTGGCTCATCCATACCTGAGTGCCCTGCTTCACGCCTTGGAACAGCAGGTTGTCGGCCTCGATGTGGCTCAGGTGAGCACGCCCGTACTCGCGTGTGCCGGCCGGCTCCACCCGTCCGCCGTTGCTATAGGAGATGAACTGTGCGCCGTAGCAGATGCCCAGGATAGGGTACTTGCCGCGGATGCCGCTCAGGTCCACCTTGAAGGCGCTGGCGTCATACACCGAGAAGGGAGAGCCCGAGAGGATGACACCCTTCACGCTCTCGTCGTCGTAGGGAAACTTGTTGTAGGGGACAATCTCGCAATAGACATTCAGCTCGCGCAGGCGGCGGCCAATGAGCTGCGTGGTCTGCGAGCCAAAGTCGAGAATGATGATTTTTTCTTGCATACGATACTATGGTATGATGGATATTCGATTTTGGCCACAAAGATAGTGCAAATCGAGTGCAAAAACAACAAGCTTGCTTGATTGTTTTTGCCGAGATGCCTCCTATCTTATCAAACTCCTCTCATCTCCTCCTACATACGAATTTTATTTTTTACCCTCACACCCTCACACTTCTTGTAATCTATTGGTTATCTATGCTTTAAGTGTGAGGGTAGGTGTGAGGGTGTGAGGGTAGTGAGGGTAAAAACGAGTAAACCGTGGCCTTTTTCCCTCAAAAAACGGCCTGAAAACCGTCGATTTTCTCCTGTTTTGGCGAGATTTTGGAGAAAAACGGCTAATTATTCGTGCAAAAACAGGCTTTTTTCGGCGATTTAGGAGAAAATAGTGGCCGGTCTCACCCCATATCTTTGCGTACTACGCAGCTGGCGTCCTTCTCTGGTAACTCTTATCTTTCTTCTTCCCCGCAACCGTATTTTCACCCAGTTTCATATACTGAAACTCGCAGTTTCATATACTGAAACTCGCAGTTTCATATACTGAAACCAGAAGTTTCAGTTACTTGAAACTCATCGAGAAGTCGTATTGGCCAATCAAAGCAGACACAAGTATCGTTTTCATTATGTCAGAAAACAGTAGCAAATCATATAGAAATCGGAAATAATGACTATTTTTGCATCGCCAATAAGATGAAGAACATGGAAAATGAACGGATAATCCCTGTTTGGGGTGGGTGGATATCGTCCGTTTTCAGCATCACTTGTTAATCATTTGATTTTGGCACGCCGCATATTTTCGAAAAATGAATTGATTCTTCCTATAAATTAAACATTATGAAGCAGATTTTTTTATCATGGGCTGTATGGCTGTGTCTGAGCCTGACTGTGCAAGCACAAAGTTTCCAAAAGACGGATCAAGGTATCAGGGCCACCACTCAGGGCATGGAGGTGGAAGTGACCTTCTATTCCCCCTCCATCGTACGTGTGTACAAGACTCCCGAAGGGCATCCCTACGAAAAGAAGAGCCTGAATGTGGTGATGGAACCGTCAAAGACAACCGTGGAGGTGAATGAGCAGAGCGGACTGGTACAGATGAAGTCCGACCGTCTGCTGCTGACTTTCAACCCCGCCACCGGCGGCATACGCTTCTTTGACACAGCCGGCAAGCAGTTGCTGCAAGACAAGGACTATGGCACACAGTTTACCGATTTTGACGATGCAGGCACCCCTTCGTTCAACGTGCGCCAGGCTTTCCTGCTGGATAAGGATGAGGTCATCTACGGCTTGGGTCAGCAGCAGACGGGCAAGGTGAACCAACGCGGCCAGAAACTGTTTCTCCGCAACCAGAACATGCACATCTGCATCCCCTTCATCCACTCCGTCAAAGGGTACGGATTGTATTGGGACAACTACTCGCCTACCACCTTTACCGACAATCCGCAAGAGACATCGTTCGACTCAGAAGTGGGCGATTGTGCTGACTACTACTTCATCTATGGTGGTCATGCCGACGGCGTGATTGCCGGTGTCAGGCAGTTGACGGGGCAAGCTCCTCTCTATCCGCTTTGGACACTGGGCTTCTGGCAGTGCCGCGAACGCTACAAGAGCCCCGACGAACTCTGTGAAGTGGTGGACAAGTATCGCGCCCTGCGTGTGCCGCTGGATGGCATCATTCAAGATTGGCAATATTGGGGCTGCAACGAGAACTGGAACTCGATGGCCTTCGAGAATCCTCGCTACATCAACCGGATGGGTGACCCGCAGTTCATGCGTTTCCTGCCCAATGACGAAGACAAGAACGCCCGCTACGCCGAACCGCGCATCAAGAGTCCGCAGGAGATGATTGACTACGTACACCGCCAGAACGCACACATCATGATTTCAGTGTGGGCCTCGTTCGGCCCCTGGACGAAGATGTATCAGCGCATGGACAGCCTGAAGGCCCTGCTCGACTTTGAGACGTGGCCACCCAAGGCAGGTGTGAAGCCCTACGACCCCTTCAACCCGGTGGCCCGTGACCTCTACTGGGCCGAACTGAAGAAGAACATCTTCGACTTGGGGATGGACGGATGGTGGCTGGACTCTACCGAACCTGACCATCTGGAGGTGAAAGACAAGGATTTTGATGTTCCTACTTATCTGGGCTCCTTCCGCCGGGTTCACAATGCTTTCCCGCTGATGAGCAACAAGGGTGTGTATGAGCACCAGCGTGCCACCACATCTGACAAGCGTGTCTTCCTGCTCACCCGTTCCTCTTTCTTGGGACAGCAACGTTATGCTTCGCACTCCTGGAGCGGCGACGTTGTCTCCCGTTGGGATGTGATGCGCAAGCAGATTGCCGCCGGTCTGAACTATTCGCTCTGTGGCATCCCCTATTGGAATACTGATTTAGGCGGATTCTTTGCCTGGGAATACAACAACGATGTCAACAACATTGCCTATCACGAACTGCATACCCGTTGGTATGAATGGGGAGCCTTCCAGCCCATTATGCGCTCCCATAACTCCAGCCCCGTAGCCGTAGAGATATACCAATTTGGCAAGAAGGGCGACTGGGCATTCGATGCCATCGAGAAGTATACCCACCTGCGCTATCGCCTGCTCCCTTATCTCTATAGCACTACTTGGGAGGTGACGGACAAGGCTGGCAGCATCATCCGTCCGTTGATGATGGACTTCGCTGCAGACAAGAAGGTGCTCACTATGGATACGGAATATATGTTTGGCCGCAGCTTCCTGGTACGTCCAGTAACGGATTCGCTCTACACATGGGTTGACGAGCAGCGCAACGGTCATCAGAAAGATATGACACAGATAGGCACCACCGAGGGCTATCTGCCTGAAGGGGCTGACTGGTTTGACTTCTGGACGGGCTGCAAGCTGAAGGGCGGACAGACCATCCAGCGTGAAGTTCCCATTGATATTATGCCCGTCTACGTGCGTGCTGGTTCCATCGTGCCTTGGGGACCTGCCGTACAGTATGCCGAAGAAAAACGCTGGGACCATCTGGAAATCCGTGTCTATCCGGGCGCAGATGCTACCTTTACCTTGTATGAAGACGAAAACGACAACTATAACTACGAGAAGGGCGCCTATTCCACCATCACATTCCGTTGGGATGATGCCAAGCAGACGCTCACCATTGCCGATCGTCAGGGCCAGTTCCCCAGCATGTTGCAGCACCGCAAATTCAAAGTCGTTTTGATTCATCCCAAGTCGGGTGCTGGCGACCAGCCTCAGCGTGGAGGAAAGACAGTTTCCTACAGCGGACGTGAGGTGAGAGTGAAACTGAAAGAATAACCCCGAAGTCCTATGTTACAGGGCTTCGAACAGGATATTTTTGCTATTCTGAGTTTTAGTGGGCAGCAATAATAGTAAATTGGTTGGGAAAAGGTTCAAAGTTTCACTCTACGTGGGGCATAGGTCTCCAGCAGCGCCTGCTGCTGATCCGGAGAGGCGGCAAATAGGGCGGTGGAGAGCACCTCGCCTTCTGCACCACTAGGCGTGACGACCGACACGCGACGTTCACCCTTCACCCAAGTGCCGCTGGGCGGATGCATGATGTGGAGATGCTGGGGAGAGTTGTTACCCGAGGTGGTGAGGCATTCGTCTTGGAGCAGGAAGTAGTCATTGCTCGTTCTGGTGTCAGAAATGCTCACCTTCCATCCCGTGCCATGAGGATGATTGCCCCGTGCCAAGATGGAGCTGTTGCCCAAGTTGACCAGCGCATTCTCTACTTCTTCCTGTCGCAACAGAGAGCAGACGGCATCCAGAGCAGTTCCTTTTAATAGGCCGGAAAGGTCTATGCGGATGCCTTCGCGAATCCAATGGACACTCAGTTCGGAGGGGGAGAGGAGAATCTCTTCCATGGTGTCTGGCAGATGGGGTATGGAGTGTATCGTGACGTCGAACAGACCACCGCTGCGGTGCCATTGCTTCCGACTGTATGTCAGGAGGCTGAACAGGTCGCTGCTGACTCTCTGAGGGCGTAGGTGGGCCGTACGGTTAAGTCTGCCCAGTTCACTTTCGGGGTCGAAGGAGTTGCCAATGGCTTCGTAATGCGTCAGAAGTTGTCTGATACGACTGGCCACATTTTGCAGCGCTACTGCTGGCTGTTCTCCCCATAGCAGTAGATCGATGCGTGTATGCAGGGCAGGGAACCATGCATAAAGCAGGTTCCCTGCACCGGTAGGCAATGGCTTGATAACGAACGTCAGTTCGGCATCCCTATTCATACACGCCAAATTCGTAGATGCGTGCCACATGTCCCAGTTGCTCTCCTTGGGTGACCAGCAGTCGCACGTAGCGGGCCTGCACAGGTCTCTCGAGAGTCCTTTGGGTCTCCATGGACAGGTTGTCTGTCACCATATCCACGGTTTGCCAGTCATCGAGCCATTCTTGCTTCACCTGCAGCTGGAAGTTGCGAGTGGTGAAGGAGGGAGACTCCATCGTAGCGTGCAGCACTTTCCAACTCTTGATCTGCTTCATGGCACCCAGGTCGAAAGCGATGAACTTCTCTGCCGAATCGCCGGCATCGCACCACTTGGTGTCACTCTCCTCATCGGTAGCTAGCTCGGCACATTCCCGGCGGTTCACCTCGCCACTCTTATCCACAGCGGGACACTGGAATAGCAGGTTGCGGCTGGGGTCGGTCCGAGGGGCATCGTTGCAGAGGGGGAGGTTCACTTTGAGCAGGTCGGTGGCAGGTTGCAACAGGGAGAGCCGGTCTGTGGTAGCAGTGGCCGCAAACAGGGCTAGCTTGGGGGCATGGGGCAGACGGATGGTTGTGGCACCTCGAGGGACATCCAAGGCGATGCAGTATATATACGTATATTCGTAAGGACAATCTTCGTTTTTCAACATGCTGTGACGATGAGTACCCACATAGGCTATGTCTGCCTGCTTCAGGTATGCCTCCGTATGGCCGCTGTGCCCCCATTGCCCGATGAAGCCCGTATAGGAGGGAACAACTGCTTCCTGACTGCTGTTGCCCACCTGGAATGTGACTTTCTGGTCGGCCATGAGGGAGGTGGCTAATAGGTAAACGCGGTTATACGACCCCATGGGGAGGGATATCTCTTGTCCGCGACACTTCAGGGCGTTCCGGCCATCGGCCTCGCCCATCTGGAACGGGATGCCTGGGTGTACTATCTCTCCCGGCCACAACTCGGCAGCCATAGAGTATCCTTGGCCATCCAGGTTGACATCGCTGCGGAAGGCGTTATAACTGGTGGCCTTGGTGTCGAAAGGCAACAACAGGGGGGCGGTAGCCGGGGATGTCAGGGGCTGGGTGGCTGTGGCCAGTTTCACTTTGAAGCTCTTTATGCCGTTAGCCGGAATGTCAAAACGCAGTGTGCCGCCTTCGAAGGAGGCCTTCGACTTGCTATCCTCCACACCGTTCACCTCTTGAGCCTCCACAATGGGGCACGGGAAGGTGAATTCTACCCCTTGGCCTGCTTGGCCTGCCGTTTCATAGAAGCGCAGGATGTATCCGTCCTCCTCTTCAGCTTTCTTCAGTGTCTTTAGCATGACCTGCTGGCTATCTGTTACTCCCAGACTGAACTGGCGGCCCCAGCTGCCTTTGTGACGGGAAGCTACGAAGGCGATGGGGGTCTGGTTGAACTGTTCGGCTTTCTGCTGGATGACATGGGGCTTCAACGCACCCTCGTGGGCCACGAGGGCATAGACAAAACGATGATGACCCAAGTCTTGCTGGTTCTGATAAGTGTAGCTGCTGTGGGTTTCTGGTGTATGCAGGAGGGTCAGCCTGAGAGTATGGTCGGCGGGCTTGTCCCATCCGTATTTGCTGTCGCTCAGCACGCTGATGCCATACGACTGATCGCGATGAGTCAGATCGGCCCATCGCTGTGCATAGACTTCGTAGGCTGTCGGGGTATTGTTCCCACGCTGTATGGTGCCTATTCCCAGGTCATAAGTGGCCATCGGGTGGGTGGCCGTCAGGGGAAACTCAGCTTTCAGCAGGCAACCGCTGGAGTGCCAGTCCACTTCGTTGACTATCTCCAGTCTGTCGGCTTCGGCTCCTTCGTTCAGACGGATGTATTGCACAAAGCGGGATTCGCCATAGGTACGTTCCACGCGCAGACTGCCTCGCAGGCTTCCCTGTTCGGCTATGCTGATGCTGACATTGTCGCTGATGGCACGAGGAGTTTGGTCGATGGTGGACTTCATAATCTCCCAGGCGGGCCAGCGATAGGACTTGTTGTCGGTCAGCAGAGCCAGGCGAATGGACTGCCCGGGAGCTACCAACTCTTTGCCGTTGCGTTTGTCGATGACGGAGGCAATATCGCCATTCTGGTCTAATGAAACACGGTATACGCTGTTCTCCAGTTCCTCCTTTGTCACCCGAATGACGGACTCTTGCTTGCGGGGCTTCTGCAGGCGGAGGTCAAAGACCTGCAGGCTTAAGGAGGGGAGAGAAACTTTGGCCAATAGGGTGACGGATTCCCCTTCCACTTGCAGTACTTGGCAAGGTACAGGCCGGCCGGTAGCATCATACAAGGTTATCTCTCGGGTGGCCTTGGGCAGTCGGACGGTGAGCTCCAGCAGGTCATTGTAGGCAAAGGCGGAGGAGTTGAACAGGACGAGAGGCTCTCCTTGTACCCGCGTGTCCAGCCCCTGGCTGAGCCGTTCGACCGAACTTTGCAACACGCCTGCGAATTGCTTCAGTGAAATCAGCTCGTCGTTCCATGAGAACTCGTATGCACGCGGTATGCTGGTACCCGTCAAATCGTCGTGAAACTGGTGCCAAATGACCCGTTTCCAGGCTTCGCTGAGGGTGGCATGCGGATAGTCCTGCGC
>CAMGAL010000085.1 GCA_946007445.1 uncultured Mediterranea sp. | reverse complement strand
CGCAGTCGGCACGCGCGCCGCTCTAGGCGGCATAGATGCGGAACCAGGAGAAGTCGCACGTATGGCGCGGCCACATCCAGTTGTCGGTCTCGCCGCCAAACTTGCCCACGCTCGACGGGGGAGCGGCCACCATACGCACGTCGGTGTACACTTTGTAGTAGATGAGGTAGAACTTGTTGCCGGCATAGAAGGGGAGTGCCTGGGCCACCACGCCGGGCTTGCCGTTGAGGTCGCTCTTCTTCAGCTCTTCCTTGGCCAGCTGCTCCATGAAGACGCGCGTCTGTGCCTTGAACTCGTCCACCTCGCCGGCCTTGATCTTGGCGTTGACCATGTCGGTGATGTCTACGATGCGATGCACGAAGCGGAACTTCAGGCCCGGAGTGGGCAGCTCCTCGCTGCGCTTCATGGCCCAGAAGCCGTCGGTCAGGTAGTCGTGCTCCACCGAGCTGTGTTGCTGGATGGCGCCGTAGCCGCAGTGGTGGTTGGTGAGGATGAGCCCTTCGGGCGAGATGATTTCGCCTGTGCAGCCGCCGCCGAAGATGCCTACCGCATCCTTGAGGCTCACGCCGTTGGGGTTGTAGAGGGCTTCGGCCTCCAGCTTCAGTCCCTGCTTCTTCATTTGTTCGATGGCGTTCTGCTGCTTGATGAGCTGCAACAGCCACATGCCTTCGTCGGCCTTCGCCACGAGGGTGCTCGCTGCGGCCAAAGCCGCTACCAGATAGTGTTTTGCTTTCATAAGGTTTTTGAATGTGATGTTACTTGGTTTCCAATTTTATGAATGTTAGTGCAAAAATACATAAAGCAAATGAAAATACCTTATTCCTGTGATGCTTTATAAGGATATTTAATACCTTTGCCGCGCGATTTCAAAACAAAATGTCACTATGAGTAACTTTCATGTAGGTCATTTCTGCCTTTGGGGAGCCATGGCGATGCTGTGGGCCTCCTGCAGCAGTTCGTATCAGATACAAGGTAACTCTTCCATCACGACGCTGGATGGCAAGATGCTCTTCCTCAAGCGCCTGCAGCCCGACGGCTGGCATCCGGTGGACTCTACGGAGGTGGTACACGGACTCTTCTCGATGGAGGGGGCTGTGGACTCGGTACGCATGGTGACGCTCTATATGGACGATGAGGGCATCATGCCGCTGATTCTGGAGAACGGCAAGATAGAGGTGTCCATCTCCAACTCGCAGCTCATGGCCAAGGGCACCCCACTGAACGATGCACTCTATGAGTTCATCGACAAGCGCAACAGCATGGAGATGCGCATGGAGGAGCTGGAACGCAAGGAGGCCCGCATGGTGCTGGATGGCGCTGACTTGGACGAGACCCGCGCCAGCCTCTCGAAGGAGGCTGATGCACTGCGCCGCGAGATGGACGACTATGTGAAGAAATTCATTGCTGACAACTACGAGACGGTGCTGGGACCCAATGTGTTCCTGATGATGTGTGCCACGTTGCCCTATCCCATGATGACTCCCATCATCGAGGAGATAGTCAAGGCCGCACCGGCCTCCTTCCTGACCCATCCGTTGGTGAGCGACTTCCTGCAGAAGGCCCGCGAAAACATGCAGCTCATGGAGGAGCACCGCCGCCTGAGCTCTCAGCCGGCCCAGTGATGCGGCGCCCCTCCTCCCCCCGATTCGTCTTGCTTCTACTTACTCCTTCTCTTCCACCCGGGTGACCTGCTTGATGTTCTTCACCTGCTTCAGGTTGTGGCAGATGGTGCGCACGTCGTCCACGTCGTGTACATAGAGCTGGATGCGCCCCTCGAAGATGCCGTCCATACTCTCGATGACCAGCTTGCGGATGTTGACGTTGAGCTGGCGGGAGATGATTTGCGTCACCTCGTTGAGCAGGCCCACGCAGTCGATGCCCTTGATGTAGATGGTCACCAGGAAGGAGAGCTCCTTGTGCGTGTCCCACTCGGTGGCAATGATGCGGTTGCCGTAGCTGCTCTTCAGGCGGGCGGCCACCGGACACTGCCGCTTGTGGATGATGACGCGCCCTTCGTCGTCGAGGTAGCCCAGCACGTCGTCGCCGGGAATGGGGTTGCAGCAGTCGGCCATCCGATAGTTCTTCTGGATGGTCTCTTCGGTCAGCTTCAGCACCTGCTTGGTGTTGATGGGCGTCGTGCCCGCGGGTGCGGCCTCTTCCACGGCCTTCTCTTTCGGCTTCTCCTCCTTGCTGCTGCCAAAGGAGAAGGTGAGCAACTTCTTCCAGTTGCTCTTCTTGCCCCCTTTCAGCAGGTGGCGTTCGGCCTCGCCGGGCACTATCTTCTTGCTGCCAATGGCGGCAAACAGCTCCTCGCGATGGCGGAAGTTGTAGAGGCGCATCAGCTTGTCTAGCGTGGAGTCGTCTAGGCGGAACCCTTCGGCCTGCAGATACTGGCTCAGGATGGCTTCGCCCTCCTTCTGATGCACCTTGTTCTCCTTGCGTAGCACGGAGGCTATCTTGGCTCGGGCCTTGGCCGTGGTGGCATACACCTCCCACTCGGGCTGCACCCGCTGGGCGCGCGAGGTGAGTATCTCCACCTGGTCGCCGCTCTGCAGCTTATGGCTCAGGGGCACCAGCTTGTGGTTCACCTTGGCGCCGATGCAGTGGCTGCCTATGTCGGTGTGAAGCGAGAAGGCGAAGTCCAGCGCCGTACATCCCTGGGGCATGGTCTTGATCTCCCCCTTGGGGGTGAAGACGAATATCTCCGAGGCAAAGAGGTTGAGCTTGATGGTGTCGAGGAAGTCGATGGCATCGGGCTGCGGGTCCTCCAAGATTTCCTTGATGGTGTGCAGCCACTTCTCCAGCTCCCCTTCGTCTTCGCTGCCGCCACCCTCCTTGTACTTCCAGTGGGCGGCAAAGCCCTGTTCGGCAATGTCGTTCATCCGCTCCGAACGAATCTGCACCTCGATCCACTGGCCGCGGTTGCTCATCAGCGTGACGTGCAGGGCCTGATAGCCGTTGGCCTTGGGATGGCTCACCCAGTCGCGCAGGCGGTCGGGGTGGGGCTTGTAGATCTTGGAGATGGCCACGTAGATGTGGAAGCAGTCGTTGGCCTCCTCTTCGGGTTGTCGCGGCTCGAAGATGATGCGCACGGCCAGCAGGTCGAACACCTCTTCAAAGGGTACGTGCTTGGTCTGCATCTTGTTCCAGATGGAGTAGATTGACTTCACGCGTTGCAGGATGCGGTACTTCAGCCCCATCTTGTCCAGCTGCTCGCGGATGGGGGCTGTGAAGTCTTGGAACACCTGGTCGCGCTCGGGGGCCGTGGCAGCCAGCTTGCGCTCTATCTCCTGATACTCCTCCGGGTGCTCGTAGCGGAAGCTGAGGTCCTCCAGTTCGGTCTTGATCTTGTAGAGCCCCAGACGATTGGCCAGGGGGGCGTAGATGTAGAGTGTCTCGCCGGCTATCTTGTACTGCTTGTTGGGCAGCATGGAGCCCAGGGTGCGCATGTTGTGCAGGCGGTCGGCTATCTTGATGAGGATGACGCGGATGTCGTTGCTCATGGTGAGCAGCAGCTTCTTGAAGTTCTCGGCCTGGGCCGAGGCATGGTCGCCGAAGATGCCTCCGGCTATCTTGGTCAGTCCGTCCACAATCTGTGCAATCTTGGGCCCGAACAGGTTCTCGATGTCCTCGATGGTGTAGTCGGTATCCTCCACCACGTCGTGCAGCAGGGCGGCGCAGATGGAGGTGGAGCCCAGCCCTATCTCGTTGCACACGATGCGGGCCACGGCAATGGGGTGCATGATGTAGGGCTCGCCCGACCGCCGCTTGATGCCCCGATGGGCCTGGTTGGCGAAGTGGAAAGCCTTGTTGATGATCTCCACGCGACGGCGGTGCTTGGTGTTGAGGTAGTCGTTGAGCAGTTGTTGGAATGCCTGCTCTATCATCTCCTCCTCGGCCTTCTCTTTCTCTTTCAGCGTGCTATTCTCTGTCATATTCGTTGTTTGCAAGATGATACATGGAAGAACATGATAGTCAGTCCTTCTGGGTGAATTGTTTCACATAGGAACGGATGGTCTGTTTATAGTCGGAAGCCCCCTTCATGCTTTCCGTGCCGTTCTGATAGACTCTCCACGGTAGCCATTGCCCGCTACCCACCTGGGGAGTGACCGACTCGGTGTACTTTCCGTCAGCCGTCTGCTCGCAATAGACAATGCCGGGCGCACCGATGACGGCTACCTGCTTGATGTGCTTGCTGAGTTCCTTGGAGAGTTGCTGGGCAAAGTTGTTGTTCCCTTTTGCCGAGTGGCAGCAATGGAGCACCACGACGAAAGGTTCGTTCTTCACCTCAATCAGGCTATGATACTCCTTTCCCATGGATTGCAGGATGAGCTCGGCAGTCTCCTCGGCATTGACGGGCTCTCCACCCATCCGGATGGCATGGGCCGGTGCCCCATCGGGTTCTATCAGGCCATGGGCAGCGATGTGGAAGGCACTCTGTCCCTCTTCAAAGTATTCGGAAGAGATGGTGGGCAGGCTCTTCACTTCCCAGTCGGTCAGGTCATGGAGGTCCATCAAGGTCTTTCGTCCCAACTTTTGTCGGGCCTGCCAGAGATAGGGTGAATCTTTCCACAGCTTGACATTCTCCAGCAACGCATCTACGGAGGTGAACTGCGAACGGCTGAAGTCGCTTTGCCCCCGTGTGCGGATGGTCTTGCCGTTGGCGAGGTGTATCACCTCGTCGTGCAAGGCAGGACGGGACATCTCGTTGAAGCACTTTTGGAAAGCTACAATCTGCTTGTTCAGTTGGCTGAGTGTCTGTTGGGCCCGGAGCGTGGCGTGGCTACTCCCTGCCAGAAGGATAAGAAGTATGTAGAATTTCTTCATGGACGTCTGAAGTTAGGGTTGGACTTGGGGGCTGTCTGGTTGGGCCTGTGCGTCGGATTCTTGCTGAGCCTGCGCACAGCATTCGGGACTGAGGTTGCTTAAGGCATCGAGCTGTTGTTGCCGGCGCTGGGTCTGAGGGTCTTCTTTCGCCTCTTGGTGTGCCTGCTCCACTGCCTTGATGGCCTCAGGTGGCGGCAGGGCACCTTGATGCTTCTTTTGATATTGGTTGGAGAGATTGGTTACCAGTTTCTCGGTAGGAAGCTGTTCCACATGGCGGTCGGCGGGTTTGGTGTAGCTGATGCCAATGGCGGCTTTCAGCTTTTGGTTGAAGGTTTCGTTCCGCTGCTTCTTGACTGCTTTCACCTCCTCTATGCCTCGTCGGATGACCGCTACTTTTTGCTTCTGTGTCATCGAATGGAAGTGTTTACGGGTCTCCGGGTAGGCTTTGTCCCAATCGACGGGATTGTAATACACCATTTCTCCTACATCGTAGAAGTAGGTTGTCCAGCTGCCGCTGGTTTTCAGGGCTGCCTCCTTCGCTTTACCCTGATCTTTGCGGATTCCACTCTTTACTTCGTCAATGAAGCGCTGTTGTTCCGGAGTGTATTCCGTCTTCTTCTTCTTGTTTTGCGCATCCGTATAGGTGCTCATTGTCAGGGCCATCACCATCCATATCAGGTATCTCATATTCACTACGTTGTTTGTGGGTTAATTGAATTCATCTGTGTTACTGGCTGTCCGCTCCAGCCATTTCTTGACTCGTGTCTCCTCTTCGGGCGAGAGCTTGCGGCCTTCGTTGCAGTACTTTTTCCATAGCTCGGCTTCCGACATCATGGGCTTCACCACTCCCTCTTTGACATCTCGCTGGGACGATGGGGCAGATTGTGGCTTGCTGGCCGATTCGCTGATTCGGTTGCCTTTGGGCTGCTTGCCCATCCGCTGTTCCAACAGAAATTCCGCCTTGCCATCGGGTTGGTAGCTGGCATTCCGCTCTATCTCGTTCATGGTCTTGCTGTGTGCCTTTTGCACGCCCTCAAAATTCTTGTCGGCACTCTTCAGTGCTTCCTCGGTCCGTTTCATGTCGCGTTCTTTGGCCTTCCTGGCGCGAGGGTCATTGGCAGGCTGGGTTGTATGGTTCCACTTCACACTGTTTTTGGCCTTGCCTACCCCTTCGCTATTCGTGGCCTTGGCCTGCGAGGGAGCACTTTCTGTACGGGTACCCGCTTCAGCCTGCTGTCGGGCTTGCAGTTCGGCTTTTCGTGCCTCCTCCTTGCGGCTGCGCTCGTAGGCATCGTCTATCTTCTTCAGGTCGCTGCGGATTTTCTGTTCCTTCGCAGCATTACCCTTGCTCGTCTTCTGGATGAACATCTCCACCTTCTGCTTCATATCTTCTTGGGCGGCGACAGCCGAAGTCAGCAGGGCAGCTATAGCTATCAGGATGATTCTGTATCTCATGGGCTTGTTGGGTTGGTTCTGATGAATTTTCCTTTCTCCCAGACTCCGTAGCAGATGGGGTTGCTGAAGTCCAGCAGTTCGCCCTCGATGGGGGTATACAGCTTGGAGGCCTCTATGGCGGTTTCGCTGCCATAGCTCCCTCCATAGTCGTCCGTATAGGTGTAGGCATCCATCCACTTGGTCAGCGAGGCCATGACGACGGTTTTCCATTGATACATGCCTCTGAAGCCGGTGAAGGAGCCCTCTTTAATCTTCTTGTTGTAGTAGTAGGTGCCCGGCGTATAGCAGAGGCTGCGCATGGAGGCTTCGAGCATGGGCTGCACGTTGTCCATATCCTCCAGCATGATCTCCTTCCGGGTCTCCATCAGTCTCAGCAGTCTCTTGTAGGCCAACTGATTGATGCCTTTCACGTCCGAGCGGTCTCGTTCGAACAACTCCTTCTGCTCGTCCGTCATGAAGTTGGCCCCACCGGTCATGGCTCCGTTGGGCAGGTAGAATACCACATTCTTGTCCGTCTTGAACATGCGCAGGGTGCGCTGGTGCTTGCCATCCTTAAAGCCTCCATCGGAACGCATCATCAGGTGGTAGTAGGTGATGCGGGCCTCCATCTCTCCCAGGGATTTCTCGTCGAACCGGATCTCTACGGCATGATGGTAGGAGCGGCTGACGGAGAGCTCTGCGGCAATGCCTTGTGCCAATCCCGTCACCACGTTGGTAGCCGTCTGTCCGGCCACGTTGCCAGTAGAGAGAGGCTTGTCGCGATGCTGCACGGCGATGGCCCGGTTCGTTTCCTGCCCCATTTGGGCTGATGTCTTTGCCAAACTTTCTGCCAGAGCGACAGCTCCTTTCTTCACCGCCTTGTTGCCAAAGTAGAAGATGGCATAGGGCCACAGGCTGTGATCCTGTATCTCCAGATTGCGATTACCCGCGACGAGGATGGCCGGACTGCGCTGATAGAACCAGCAGTCGGGATGGACATCGCACACCACATGGTCATATTCCCGATGCACAGTGATCATCAGCAGGGGGAAACCGGTAGCCGGGTCTGTATCGGCAGAGACCCACTGTCCCATAAATCTTTCCGTCACCGGCTCTTTCTGCAGATACCCTTCATGGATATAGCGCCGACGGAGATTGTGGAAAGCGTCGCTCATTTCGCTGTTGTCCGGATTCTCATCCCTATATTTTCTCACCTGCTTGATGTGCTGATGGGCATGGTGATACTGCTGCTGATTCAGGTAGTGGTTGCTCAACGCAATGGCTGCGTTGACACGCAGGTGGTAGGGAGCCTCTTCCTGCTCCTCCATGAGGGTCAAGGCCTGTTCGCCCTGCTCTCGTTCGGCTTCCACTTTCAGCATCTCACAAGAGGCATCGAAGATGTCCTGCCAATCCTTTTCGGACATCTCCTGTGCCTGACAGAGAGGGCTTACAAGCAGCCAGCAAATCCATATCCACTGTTTCATGTCATTACAGGTTTATACGATAATACGCAAAGGTATTTATTCCATGTGGAATATCCAAGAAATCTATCCGGAATTGCTATCTGCCTAAAGGAATATTTCTGGCTCATCACTTCAAATGTCGGATGACCTTGCTTCGAACGAACTAACAACGAACTCAGAACGAACCCAAAGTGGACGGGAACCATAGAAGAGAGGCAGTAATTATATATTACAATATACCTCCGGAAAACCAAAGAAAAAGGGTCGGAAAAAGGGGATTTGCAAAATTCAAACCTTCTGATACTCAGTAATTTCGATTTTTGCAAATGAAGGGGAAAACCCTGCTTTTGCATACCTCAACGATACCTCAACTATTCCTCAAGTATTCCGCATGTATTCCGCAACTATTCCGATGACCCATATGAGAGTTAATAAATATGTTTACAAGTGGGCATAGTTGAAGGATAGTTGTGGAATAGGTGAGGAATGTCGGGCACTTAGTTGCATGGGCGCCTGCAGCTACTTGTAAATCTTCAGCTTCTTGCCGGCGGTGATGCGTGAGTTGCGCATGCCGTTCCATTGCTTCAGCTGGTTGACAGTGACACCATAG